>JAABRC010000306.1 GCA_011391115.1 Candidatus Egaibacter danicus
GCTCTGGTGCGCCGCGGTGGAGCTTTTGGAGATGTGGTCATCACCGGCCACCGCAATCACGCCACCCCACGGCGTGGTGCCCGCCATGTTGGCGTGCTTGAACACGTCGGAGCAGCGGTCCACGCCCGGACCCTTGCCGTACCAGATGCCAAACACGCCATCGAATTTATTGGTGCCCGGGGGCGAGAAGCCCAACTGCTGCGTGCCCCACAAGGCGGTTGCGGCCAGCTCTTCGTTCACGCCCGGCTGGAACACGATGTTCTGCGCCTTGAGGTATTTTTCGGCCTTCCATAAGGCCTGGTCGTAACCACCCAATGGCGAGCCGCGATAACCGCTGATAAAACCCGCCGTGTTTTTGCCCTGCAGCTGATCCCGCAGGCGCTGCAGCATGGGCAGCTTCACCAGCGCCTGTACACCGCTCATGAAGGCGCGACCGTAGTCCAGCGAATACTTGTCATCCAGCGTGACGGTTTCCAGCGCTTTGCGGATGTGCTCGGGTAGCGGTGCGTTCATGGGCGAAGGTTCTCCAGAATGTGACGAAAACCGCCTCGTGAGCGGTCAAAAACGATCAGCGGCCCGGTTGGGGTTGCCTCTCTATCTGGAGGGAAAGTGTATGCGTGCGGCGCTGATATGTCTTTGCTTTCTTTGCCCGATTAACGCTTGTTTGAGAAAGAATCTTGCGCGAAAATGCCGATCATGGAAACTTTGGACAAGTTTGACCTCGCCATTCTGGGCGAGCTGCAAATGGACGCCCGGCTGACCAACGCTGAGCTGGCCTCGCGTGTAGGCTTGTCGGCGGCACCGTGCTGGCGACGCGTGCGGGCGCTGGAAGAGGGCGGCTTCATCACCGGCTACCGGGCGGAAATTGACCGCCACAAAATCGGTCTGGGCGTGCTGGCGTTTGTGCGGCTGGACGCCGACCGCAACAGCGGCGACGTGCTGCAGGCGCTGGAAGAAGCCATTCGCACCATCCCCGAAGTCATCAGCTGCCACTACATCAGCGGCACCGGCACTTTCGAACTGCAGGTGGTGAGCCGCGACCTGAACAGCTTCAGCCAGTTTGCGCGTGAAGTGTTGATCAACCTGCCCAACGTGAAAGACCTGCACACCAGTTTTTCGCTGGGCGAAGTAAAGGCCTACAGCGCGCTGCCGCTGGGGCATCTGGAGCGCGTGGGCAAATAGGCTACTTTGGCGGCCGCACTTCGGCGCGGCGGCAGAAAACTTGAGCGCACCCCCAAACCGCTCATCGGTGAACCTCTACCGCTTGTGCAACTAACGACTCCAAGTTGTTGATTTTGTGGACTTTTACACATTTTGAAGTTTGCAAGGGATAAGGCCTCACCCTAAAATTCGTTCATCGCGTCGGCAAACGTGAGTTTTTCTTTAATACAGTTTCGGCATGAAAGCCACTCGAAAGGACAGCGCCATGTATAACAAGTTGTTGGTCAAATCGGCGATCGCCATGGCACTAGCCGCTCCGATGTTTACTTCGGCTGAGTCCGTGGTGACAACCGGCGCGGGAACGCTCACCGCCGCAGCCCGTCTGGACTTCACCATCATCATCCCCAAGGTGCTGTTTCTCGCCGTGGGCACGGGTTCTGCAGGGCTTGTCGCCAACCCGGCCATTAACATGGTCACCTTCAACTACACCACCAACCCGACTGCCATTGGCACCGGAGCCGCAGCAGGCGCCATTTCCGGGAACGCCGTCCCCGTGCGCGTATTGGGCAACAACGGTGCCATCACGGTCACGGCCGCAACCACCGGTGCCATGCGCAACGGCTTGGGCGACACCATTCCCTGGTCACAAATCAGCGCCGTATCCAGCGATGCCGCCAACTTCCCCTCACCTGCCATTCCCCTGACAGGTACGGGTGCCGCCTCCAATATTGCGGTCAGCAGTGGCAAGGTCACGAATCGCACAGCCACCTGGACATACAGCTACGCCAACGCAGCCGTTGTCGCCGCAGGCACCTACGGGGCAACGACCGGTAACAACAGCCGCATCACCTACACTGCAACGATGCCCTGAAGCTCACACAGCGTCTTTGCATGTCGCTCCCAGGGGCAGAGAATTCAGAACGGAGGGTCCACGCGCGGAACACCTCCGTTTTTGTTTATTGTTTGAACCATGAGCACCAACGTTCGCCCCAATCTGCCTGACTTGGCCCACATGCTGGTTCTGGTGGCGTGCCTGACCAACGCCGTCAATGCGCAGGCATGGACCTACACGATTGGCGCAGGAACCAAAACCGTCTATCTGCAGGTCGGCGACGGCACGCAAAGCGGCTCCGCAACCATCAACACGGTGAGTGTGAGTGTGGCCGCAGCCCAACTGGGCAATGGCACCGTCCTGCCCATGGCGACCAACAGCAGCCAGACAACCAGTTCCATCGTGGCAACCACCGTGTGTTCACCCGCAGCGGGGCAGGTGTACATTGCGGCGGCCTACCGTTCGCCATCCGCCACCATCCCGACAGCCACCCTGACAGCCAATGCGCCCGCCAATCTGGTGAACGCATCGGGCGACACCATCCCGTTCACCACCATCAGCTGGACAGCCTCAACCGCGGGTGCCGCAGACACCACGCCCACCGCCATTCCCTCCGGAACGTTTACCGGCGGCTTGCAGACACTACGCAGCGTAACGGCCAACAGTTGGATCGAGAATTGCCACACTTTCTCGTATTCCAATGCGGCTGTGCGTGCGGCAGGCACTTATACCGGGCGGGTGACCTACACCCTGACGTCACCATGAAGACCGGTTTTCGCCTTTTCGCAGCAACCCTGATCGCGTGCATGGGCAGCTGGGTGTCACTATCCCATGCAGCAACGTATCGCCTGGACGATTCGGCCAGTCAGCCGGTACCGCCCAACGCCCAGATGCAATGGCGTTCGCCGATACCGAGCCGCTCCGGCGATCACGACGTTGAATCCCGTCTGCTCGTCAACGTGCGGATCGATACCCGTGCCGGAGTTGGTCGCACCGGCCGCATTTACATGGTGCTGCCCCAGGACAGCGGCCCACGCGTTAGCGCCCAGTGGCAAACGCAGGGCCGGTTGCTGGCAGGGCGCTTGCAGTCGGGTGAGCGGGCGCTGGTTTATGCTGGCCCCATCACGCAGGCCACATTGGAGGACCAGATGCAGGTCTATCTGAGAACCGATGGTCGCTGGATGAACAACACGCGGCGACTGACTTTTTATTTTGAGCTGGATACCGACTGAGCATGCTGCGTCCATTCACCCCCTCTTCTGATCGTTTGAGCCCATCGCGAGGGTTCTCCTGGCTCGCTTGGGCCGCGCTCGTTTTGCAGACGGTGCTGTGGGCCAGCCACGTCCACGCGCAGGGTTTCGCTGCCTACATCTCGCCACCCCGCTTTGAGGTAGAGATCAAAGCTGGCCAGACGCAGCGACAGGTCATCGATATCCAGCACGTGGGCACCGAGTCCGGACATTTCCGCGTTTACACCAACGACTGGGCCTACCTGCCCGATAACACGGTGGCGTTCAGCGATGCACTGGCGGCCGACAGTTGCCGCCAGTGGGTGGCCCTT
>JAABRC010000307.1 GCA_011391115.1 Candidatus Egaibacter danicus
GATGGCGTGGTCCACATCCCCCACTTTGCGGTTGAACTCGCTGGCCAACAGCTTCTCGGCCAACGCCATGCCCACTGCATTGGTGATGCCCTGGCCCAGCGGGCCGGTGGTGGTCTCGACGCCGGGGGTAACACCCACTTCGGGGTGGCCAGCGGTCTTGCTGTGCAGTTTGCGGAAGTTCTTCAGCTCGTCCATGGGCAACTTGTAGCCGGTGAGGTGCAACAGCGCGTAAATCAGCATGGAGCCATGGCCGTTGGACAGGACAAATCGGTCGCGGTTCAGCCAGTGGGGGTTGGCTGGGTTGTGGCTCAGGTGCTGTCCCCACAGGGCCACTGCCATGTCGGCCATGCCCATGGGTGCTCCCGGGTGGCCGGAATTGGCGGCCTGAACGGCGTCCATTGCGAGGGCGCGAATGGCGCTGGCCATCTGTTGGGCCGATTGTGGGGTGCGGGGGGTGGTGGCCATGGGCTGGGCGACTCCGGGTAAGGTGGGGGCTGGGGGAAACCCGATATTTTACCGGCCCCGGCCAGGTCCCCAAAATAACCTACAGTCACGCCTATGCAAGGCCTGCACTTAACCGCCGATTTGAGCCACTGCCAGTGCGATAGTGCGTGGCTGACCGATGCTGCGCAGTTGCTGGCACGCTGTGTGCGGGAGGTGGACACAGCTGGTCTGCAAGCGGTGAACCAGCTGGCCCATGCCTTCCCCGCGACGGAGCAGGGCCCGGGCGGGGTCACGGCCACCGTGCTGCTGGCGGAGTCCCACCTCTGCGTGCACACCTGGCCCGAGCAGACCGGGGTCACGGTGGACGTGTATGTATGCAATTTTGGCGCCGACCACTCGGCCAAGGCGCATGCGCTGATGGACGCGCTAATAGACCTGTTTGGACCTGGACACGTGCTGCGCCAGGCGCTGCACCGGGGCGCGCTGGACCCGTTTGATACTATCAATTAGATAGCTGTATCGCTCGATAATACGGGGGCTAGGGCTCATTTTTTTCACAAACGACTCAGGGGCGCCCATACATCGCACGTGGACCCATTTCCTCACCCAGGTGCTTGGTGAGTATCTTTCGTACCGTTCCATCCGCCAGCATTTGTGCGATCAGCCGCTGCCACCCCTCTCCCTGGGCGGCAGTAAACGACTTCTTGGACACCACCAGGCCGCTGGGTGTCGGTGGATCCGGGTCCCAGTCTTCAATGCGTTTTGGCGGCTTCAGCCGCAGGATCTTGAAGTAATGCAGTGACAGAAACTGGGAGGCGATGAAGACGTCATAGCGTCCGGCATCAAACATGCGGTAGAGCATGATGGGGTCATTGACGCTGTAGAAGCGTTTGGCGTCGATCAAGGTCTGCACCTGGTGGTCGTAGTTGGGGCTGTAGCTGTAAGACCGCACGCCGCCAACGGTCAGTTTGGGGTCTGCAATGAAGTCTTCCATGGACTTGATGGCGGTGGGAACCTGAGGCCCGATGTGGACGTGGTTGTCCTCCACAACGTAGTGGGCAAACCATGCAAACTTGTCCCTGGCCGGGTTTTGTACACCCGAACCTGCCATGTCCAGTGTGCCGCGTTCGAGTTCGACCCAGATGCGCGCACGCGGCCGCAAATCGGTCTCGAACTTGCATCCACTGCGTTTTGCCAGCTCTTTCTGCACATCGTCGTCAATTCCGCCATATCCTTCGCTGTACAGCAGGCCAAACTCATAGTGCGCAAAGCTGATGGGCCGGTCGAGGCACAGCGAAACGGCTCGGGCTGCTCCGGCGAGCGTGGCGCAAAGTACTGAGAGAATACCGACGCATATCCTGAGATTCATAGTGTCTTGCGTTGCGGGCGTGGCTGGTGCCCACTTTTTAGCATCTTGCGCCGGCGCTGTCTACGCGCCCGCAGTGCCTGTCGCCGGTGGGGACTAGACCAACGCGTCATGCAGCGCGACAAACTCCTGCGTCAGCAAATGGCTGGGGTCCAGAAAAATCATCGGCGTGGACTGTTCGTGTGATTCGCGGATGCGCACCGAGGAGCGCAGGTAAGGCTGCAGCACTGGCAGGCCTTCATCGATCAGCTCCTGTACCATGCGCTGGGGCAGGTTGGCGCGGGCCTGAAACTGGTTGACGATGATGCCCTCCACCTTCAGTTCGGAGTTGTGGTCGGCCTTGATTTCAGCCACGTTTTCCAGCAGCGTATACAGCGCGCGGCGCGAAAAGTCGTCGCAATCAAACGGAATCAAACAACCCTGGGCCGCAATCAGTGCGCAGCGGGTGTAGAAGTTCAGCGCAGGGGGCGTGTCGATATAAATCTGGTCGTAGTCTTCGGCCAGCAGTTCCAGCGCATCGCGCAGCTTGTAGATCTTGTGGCGCGACTCCAGCTTGCTGTGCAGCTCGTCGAGCAACGGGCTCGATGGCATCAGGTCCAGGCCTTCCCACTGGGTGTTGACGATGTATTCGCTGGCGCCCTTGTCGCGGATGGTGAATTTCAGGCTTTGCTCAAAGAACTCGGCCACATTGGGCAGGTCTTCGGGCATTTCGGCGCCCAGCAGGTAGCGGGTGGAGTTGCCCTGGGAGTCGAGGTCGATCACCAGCGTGCGCAAGCCTTGCCAGGCACTGATGGCCGCCAGGTTGCAGGTGATGGTGGACTTGCCGACGCCACCTTTTTGGTTGAAAACAACATGCTGCATGGGAAGTTAGCCTTGATAGAGTGAAAAATGTTTATTGGGCGATCAGCGCGTTGTAGGCCCGGCGCGTGCCCGGTGCCACCGATTCCAGCACTTTGGCGTAGGGCGTCTGGTGGCGCAGCATCAAGCGAGTGGAAGCCACGGTCTTGGACTTGCAAAACCAATGGCAGGTGTGCTGCATCAAATACATCTCGGCCAGCAGGGTAAAGGCCTTGTCCTTGGCGTTCTGGCCCGGCTGACCTTCCAGGGCCTGGGCAATGCCGTTGGCGTGCAGGCTCAGGGCCTTGCGAAAGTCAAAGGTGCTGGCCGGGAACAGCCGGCCGGTGTAGAAGATGGAGAGCGGCAGTTTGCTGACCCGCGCGTCCTGCGCATCCAATCGCGCAATACCCAGAACGAAACGGTTGAACTGCTCGCCCAGCGCGGCCTCGGTCGTGGTCAGCATGCTCCAGATTTGTGCCTGGCGTGCGGGATCGGGCTCGCCCAGGGCCCGCATGTAGCCTTCGGTCAACGTTTCCATCAGTTTTTCGATCTGGTACTGGCCCAGGTGGCTGGCCAGCAGCGCAATGCGTTTGCGTTCGTCGCGCCGCTGGAAGGTATAGGCCACCAAGGCGGCGATCAGGAGCAGGACAAGGAATTGCATGATGTGGGTGTGGGCTGCGCGAAAAGGAGCGGCGCGACACCTTGTGGCACTGCCCCGGCGATTTTAGGGGCAGACAAAAAAAATCCCGCCTTGTGGGCGGGATTTCTGTGCGCAACCTGGAAGACCCAGGTCCGCTGCGCGGGTGCCGGCGGGTCTTAACCGCGGTAGTCCACGGAAGAGGCGTTGCCAGACCGCAGGGCCTTCACTGCGTCAGCCTTGACTTCGGCGCGGT
>JAABRC010000308.1 GCA_011391115.1 Candidatus Egaibacter danicus
GTTGGCTCAATGCTTGATGCAGCGATGTGGTCTGCTGGATCGCGCAGTCGTTCCAAGATGGTTTGCAGGTCATCATTCGATCGCAGCGGCACTGTTGGACAGGGCAAGGTGTGAATATCCGAAGGTTCGATGACCTGACTGCCTGGCTCTCCGGGAATTTCAAGTCGAACCAGAATATCCGGGTGGTTGTGCTCAATGAAGTCGGTGTACACCAAACGCGAGATGGCTCGGCCATCTGATG
>JAABRC010000309.1 GCA_011391115.1 Candidatus Egaibacter danicus
GTCCTGCTGAGGGGTGCAAAAGAGCCTGAAATCACCCTGGGCGACATCGGGTGTGAGCGAATCTTTCAAGTATTCGACAACGCTTTCGATTTGTTCGTTCAGTATGAAATGAATCTCGTGTTGGGAGACCTGTTGCACCAGGCTTTTCACCAGCATCAGGGCCGTTGATTCCCGGCCTGACTGCTGAAGCGCGGACTGGGCAACTTGAAGATCAATGAATATTCGCATCTTGCGCTTCAGGGTTGGGATGCATTGATCTGGGCCATCAATTGCCTGTAGATCGACTGGACATGGGGCGAAAGCTGCACGGTTTCAGATGGTGCTCCGGCAGCGATGTCGGGCATGGCCACCACAGCTGGCTCAGGCAGCTGACGGGTGTCGCGGCCGACGCTCCATTTGCGCCAGATGGCCTTCAGGCGCTCTTTTGGACCATGCGCTATGAGCAGTTTGAGCTGGTGGTTGATCCACCGCAAAGGTCGGGTCAGGTGCCAGGACTGGCTGGAATAGATCAAGTCGATCTCGGCGCGAAGCGCCATGACTTGAGATTCGAGTTCGATAGAAGTGTTGTTCAGCTGCCCAGTGTTCAGAAAGCCAGCGACAATGTCTTGCAGTGTTTGCTCGTGGGCGTGCACGAAATGGTCAAAAACATTGGGCGGCAGTCGGAAATGTTGCGCCAATTCGTGGTGTTCTTGGGCTAGGTAGAAACGGTTCAAACCATCAAAGTACACGGGCAAATAATCGTTGTTGAGGACGATTTTTTCCCAGTCTTCGTGTTGTTCGTCAGGGGCGTTGGGTCGGGTGGATTCAATCACCAGAATCCAGGGGCGGTGCCTGGAAAAATCCATACCCCGAATCACAGCCTGTTCGAAGCCTTCGACATCGATCTTGAGAAAATGAATGTCGCCACGGGAGTGGCGGTCCAGAATACTGCTCAGTGTTCTCACGGCCACCCGGTGAAATTTGCCGACATGACCGGTGGCTTCGTGCTGAGCAATCACAACGGGATCGGCAGTGGACCAGCCCCGAACATCGCATTCCCACAGGTTCAATTCGCCAGATTGCTCACCTGCGGCACAGCGCAGATTGGTATCTCTGGGGCGGGCACGGTTCAGATCGACGAAATGGCTGTAAAGCGGTTCAATGTTGATGCCGCTCCAGCCACGGTCATAAAAGGCCTTGGTGACCGAGTCTTCGGACGGGTCATTGGCGCCCACATCCACGTAAGTCCCGTTCTTGACGTGCTTCAGCGCACGCCAAAGCATCACGTCTTCAAAATTTTGAGCGTAGGAAATGAATCTCATGGTTGCCGAATGTCAATGTGCGGGTCAAGCCAGCTGGTGCCTTCGAAATGGGGCTTGTTCATGTTGATGACGTTGAATACCAGTGCCAGGTCTTTCCACTCGTAGTTGTCCTCGAGGTGGGTATCAGAGCTGCACAAAGCGGTCTGGATTGAATAGCCGCCGGGTCCAATGTTCAAGGGGAAGGCAAACTCAAATATCAACTGGCTGCCGGCCTTCACCTGGTGCAGCACACGGTTTTTCAGGTGGGTATTGGTGCCGTACACGACCTGCCCGAGGCGGTCCTTGACGCCGTAACCCAGGACCAGTTTTTCAATGAAGGCATGGGTCTGCACCTCGATGCGCAAAGTCACGGTCTGTCCCACGTCGGCCGTTTCCAGGGGCCGATGCTGTTGATCGAGCAGGCTGATGTGGGTCACGACAGCTGCGCCAGTACCGGAGACGGTTTGCACCTTGCCCGATTCGGTGATGGACTGGCGCACCGTGTCGTTTTCGCGTTCGGCAATCAAGGCGTTGTAGTAGTCCATCACCGCTTCGGGTGAGCCCTCCATGGCCAGGCGGCCGGCGTTGATCAGGATGGCGCGGTCGCAGATCGACTGGATCGCAGCCTTGTCGTGGCTCACGATGAGCAGGGTGGTGCCTTGTTCGCGAAACTGGCGGATGCGCGCGAAACTCTTGTGAACGAAGTAGGTGTCGCCCACCGACAGCGCTTCGTCGACGATCAGGATGTCTGGCCGGTGCGCGGTGGCCACGCTGAAGGCCAGGCGCATCTGCATGCCGCTGCTGTAGACGCGCACCGGCTGGTCGATGTAGTCGCCGATCTCGGCGAAGGCTTCGATCTCGGGCATGAGGCGGGTGATTTCGTCCACACCGTAGCCCAGCAACTGTCCCGCCATGTAGGCGTTCTGGCGACCTGTGAAGTCGGGGTGGAAGCCCATGCCCAGCTCCAGCATGGCGGCCACGCGGCCGGTCATGGTGACGCTGCCCGTGGTCGGCTGGGTGGTGCCCGTGATCATCTTCAGCAAGGTGCTTTTGCCGGCCCCGTTGACACCGATGATGCCCACGGCTTCGCCTGGATTCACCTTGAAGCTGATGTCCTGAAGCACCCACTTGACGTGGTGGCGCACGCGGTTGCCGGGCAATACCCATTCCGCCAGGCGCGCCCAGCGCGAGAAATACTGTTTGTAGGCCTTGCCCAGATTGGAGACGGTGATGGTTCCCATGGTTTGTGCCGGTTTTACAGTTCGTCCACCATCTCGGCGGCGTGGCGCCGGAACAGGCGCAGACTGGTGACGCACAGGAGCAGTGCCAGCACGGACACAGGCCACAGCGAAGACCAGTTGGGCCAGGTCTGGTTGACCAGCACCGTCTGAAACGCCGTCATGAGCGGGGTCATGGGATTGAAGGCCAGCAGGTCCTGAAGCCGCGGCGGCAGGATGTTGATCGGGTAGACGATGGGCGTGAGCCAGAACCAGAAGGTCACGAAGACGTTGAAAAACTGGCCCACGTCGCGGAAGAAGACGTTGAGCACGCCCAGGCCGATGCCCAGGCCGATCGCAAACAGCACCAGCAACACCAGCAGCGGAACCAGGGCGAGGAATGCCCAGCCAGGGAAGTTTCCGCTGAGCAGCAAAAAGGCCGTGAACAGGCTGAAGATGATGGCGAAATTGAGCAGGGCGTTGGCCACCACGGTCACCGGCAGGCACAGCCGCGGGAACTTCAACTTTTTGAGCAGGTTGGCGTTTTCGATGAACGTGTTCTGCGCCCGGGTGGTGATCTCGGCGAACAGGCCCCAGGTCAGCACCCCGGCGCACAGGTAGATGCTGAAGGCCAGCGTGCTGTCGACGCCGGGCAGGCGGGTGCGCATGAGCTGCGAGAAGATCACGGTGTAGACCAGGATCATCGACAGCGGGTTGATGATGTTCCAGGCCGCACCCAGCAGGGAGTTGCGGTACTTGATCTGAAACTCACGCTTCACATTGCCCAGGAT
>JAABRC010000310.1 GCA_011391115.1 Candidatus Egaibacter danicus
GCCATGGTCCAGCCCAGCGTGCCGTGCCCGGTGGACAGATAAAGGTTGTCGTAGGGTGTGGCCCCAATGACCGGTGTGCCGTCTGGCGTCATGGGGCGCAGTCCGGTCCAGAACTCGGCCCGGTTCACGTCACCTCCCCGCGGAAAGAGGTCGGTAACCACATGGTCCAGGGTCTTGCGACGGGCCTCGCGCAGGCTCAGGCTGTAGCCCGCTAATTCAGCTGTGCCGCCCACGCGGATCCGGTCCCCCAGGCGTGTCACGGCCACCTTGTGGGTCTCGTCCATGATGGTGGATTCGGGTGCGTAGCGGGCGTCTGTGACCGGTAGCGTGATCGAATAGCCCTTGACCGGATATACCGGAATGCGGATGCCAACGGGCTGCAAAATCAGCGGCGAGTAGCTTCCCAGCGCGACCAGATAGCGGTCTGCAACAAGATTGCCAGCGTCCGTGCGAACACCTGTGATGTGCTTTCCATCACAAGTAAAACCTTCAATGTTGATGCCAAAACGGAACTTTACGCCCAGCTTTTCAGCCATTTTGGCAAGGTTCTGGGTAAATTTGAAACAGTCCCCCGTCTCGTCACCCGGCAATCGCAAGGCACCCACAAACTTCTCCTTGACCAGATCCAGAGCGGGCTCCACCTTCACGTAACCGGCGCGGTCCAGCAGTTCAAAGGGGACGCCGAATTGGCGCAGGATGTCGATGTCCTTGCCCGTGCCATCAAGCTGCTTTTGCGTGCGAAAGAGCTGCAGCGTGCCTTGGGTGCGCTGGTCGTATTCAATGCCGGTGTCGGAACGCAACTCGCGCAGACAGTCACGGCTGTATTCGGCCAGGCGCACCATTCGCCCCTTGTTGATCGCGTAGCGCTGCTCAGTGCAGTTGCGCAGCATCGATGCGCCCCAGCGCCACATGGCGGGGTCTAGCATGGGCCAGATCACCAGCGGGCTGTGGTGCATGAGCATCCATTTGATGGCCTTGAGCGGGACACCGGGGCCGGCCCAGGGTGCGGAGTAACCGGGTGAAACCTCACCGGCGTTGGCATAGCTGGTTTCCAGCGCCGGGCCAGTTTGACGATCCACAACCGTCACGCTGTGCCCGGCTTTGGCCAGGTAGTAGGCCGCCGTGGTGCCAATGACACCGCTGCCAAGAATCAAGATTTTCATGTTGCGCGTTCCACGAGGTAGGTTGAAGGCTATTGACGCACAAAAGAATGGAGTTCGCTGGCGCGATGACAGCGGGCGAAATGCGGTGCAGGCTCTTGGGCTATCAAAGGTTGCAATTGCTCACAGCCTTGGGCTGCAAACGGACAGCGCTCGCGAAAGAAACAGCCCTCAGGTAGACGGCGGTTGCTGGGCAATTCAGTCTCACCCACGGCCAGGCCAGCGTCCAGCGAGCGTCCGATATCTGGCACCGAATCCAACAGCAGCCGGGTGTAGGGGTGGGCGGGCTGCGACAGCACCGCTGCCGCAGCGCCTAGCTCAACAATCTGCCCCAGGTACATCACCGCGATGCGGTCACACATATGGCGGATAACCGAAATATTGTGCGAAATGAGGATGTAGGTCAGCCCCCGGCTGCTGCGCAACTCGGCCAGTAGATTCAGGATCTGCGCCTGCACCGAGATATCCAACGCCGAGGTTGGTTCATCCAGCACGATGACATCGGGCTGTGACGACAGCGCACGCGCAATGGCGATGCGCTGGCGCTGGCCACCTGAGAACTCATGCGGATAACGGTCCAGCTGCTCGCGCCGCAGGCCCACTTGTTCAGCCAAATCGCCTGCGAGTTGTCGCAACTCGCTTGTGCTGCGCTTTTCTTTCAGGAATACCGGCTCGGTGATGACGCGCCAGACCGGCAGTCGCGGATCCAGCGATGACTGCGGGTCCTGAAACACGATTTGCAGATTTTTCGCCGTACCTGCCGACCAGACCATGCGACCGTCAGACGGTGTCACCAGGTGCGTCAGCACATTGGCAAGCGTCGATTTGCCGCAGCCCGATTCGCCCACGACGCCCAGCACCTCACCTTTTGCTACTGTGAGATCAATGCCATTGAGCGCATGCACCACAGCAGTCGGGCGGCCCATCCAGTCGGCGCCCACCGGGAAGCGAACGCGCACGGCGTCCAATGTCAGTACAGGGGGCGTGTTCATAGGGTCTCCTTTGCAAACCAGCAAGCGGTTCGGTGGTGGCTGGCCACTGTTTGCAGCGGCGGTTTGTTACTGCACTGCTCCTGCGCTTTTGTGCAGCGAGGGGCGAAGCTGCAGCCGTTGAGCGGCTGCGACAAATTCGGAACAGTGCCGGGGATGGATTGCAGCAATTCGCCAGGTTTTGCGCATTCTGGAAGCGCCTGCAGCAAGGCACGGGTGTAGGGGTGCATGGGTGTGCCAAGCACTGCAGCGGTCGGCCCGTCTTCAACCACGCTGCCTGCGTACATCACGTAAACACGGTCGCAAAACTGCGACACCAGAGCCAGGTCATGGCTGATGAAGAGGATGGCAGTTCCGAGGTCGCGCGCCTTGGCGCGCATCAGTTGCAATACCTGGCGCTGCACCGTGACATCCAGCGCGGTGGTGGGTTCATCTGCGATGATGATTTTTGGATCACAGCTGAAGGCCAAGGCGATCAGGATACGCTGGCGCATGCCGCCTGAAAGCTCGAATGGGTAGCGTTGCAGCACCTGTTCGGGGTCGGCAATGCGCATGTCACCCAGCAGGCGGATGGCCAATGCCCGCGCTTCTTGTTTGCTGCAGGCACGGTGCAGCCGGATGACCTCCAGCATTTGGCGCTCGATGCGCTGGGTCGGGTTGAGTGCCGTGAGCGGCTCCTGAAACACCATGCAAACATCACGACCACGAATTGCCAGCATGTCTTTCTCATGGGCGGCAACCACATCGCAGCCCAGCAGGGTGACAGAACCACCGGTGACTTTGAAGCGGCCCTCGGGCAGCAGGCGCATGGCCATCATGGCCGTGACCGATTTGGCTGACCCGGATTCGCCAACGATGCCCACCACTTCGCCACGCTCAATGTGGACCGAAACACCGTTGACTGCACGCACCGCGCCCTGGTAGATGGGAAATTCAATGGACAGGTTCTGGATGTCCAGAACCGTTTGTTCGGAAGCATTTTTCATATCAGCGTCCTTTCTGCTTGGGGTCGAGCAAATCGCGCACGCCGTCACCCAGCAAATTAAAGCCGGTGGCCGTGAACAGGATGGCAAAGCCCGGAAACGCCGAGTACCACCATTGGTCAAGGATGTAGTTGCGCCCGGTGGAGACCATGGCCCCCCATTCAGCTGTGGGTTGCTGCGCACCCAAGCCGATAAACGACAGAGCCGAGGCCATCAGAATGGCACCGCCCAGGTCGAGTGTGGCCTGCACAATCAGCGGCGGCATGGCGTTGCGTGCCACATGCCAACGCAATATCTGCCAGTTGGAGGCGCCAAATATCTTGGCTGCCTTCACATAGGGCATTTCACGGATGGTTAAAGCCTGCCCACGCGCCAGCCGGACATAAAAAGGAATGCGCACCAGCGCC
>JAABRC010000311.1 GCA_011391115.1 Candidatus Egaibacter danicus
ACCAGCAGGCTCAGATAGTTTTTGGGACCTTGTACCGGTGTGGTGTTGTTGTATTGGCTGATGGCGCCACAAATGATGATGCGCGCCTTGCGGTTGATGCGGGCCAACACGGTGTCCAGAATGTCGCCCCCCACGTTGTCAAAATAGATGTCCACCCCATTGGGGCAATGGGTCTTGAGGCCATCCCGCACGGCGCCGGGTCCCGCCTTGTAGTCAATGCAGGCGTCAAACCCCAGCGCTTTAACCACCCATTCGCATTTGCTCTGTCCACCCGCGATACCGACCACACGGCAGCCCTTGATTTTGGCCATTTGTCCCACGGTCTGGCCTACAGCCCCGGCCGCGCCCGATACCACCACGGTTTCACCCGGTTGGGGCATGCCCACATCCATCAGGCCAAAGTAGCCAGTCATGCCCGGCATGCCCAGCACGTTGAGCCACTGGGTAAGGGTACCGGCACGCAAATCGATTTTGACGAGACCACTGCGTTTGATATCTGCTTCTGGAATGAGCATGTATTCCTGCACGCCCAGCCCGGCAGACACGTAGTCACCCACTGTAAATCCAGGATTTCTGGACTCGATAACCTTGCCCACACCGCCAGCGCGCATGACCTCGCCAATGCCCACCGGAGGGATGTAACTTTTGCCTTCGTTCATCCAGCCCCGCATGGCGGGGTCAAGCGACAGCGCCAGGTTTTTCACCAGTACGCCACCCTCGGCGGGCCCAGTCACGGTCTCGGTGGTGTGGCTCCAGTTGGAGGCATTGGGCAAGCCAACCGGACGGCTGGCGAGCCGGATCTGATGATTGACGAGGTCGGCTGTGGACATGGGGAATCTCCAACGTGGCAAAAAAATGGGAAGAGAGGCGCATGGTAACGTGCATGAAGAATTTCCGCCGTTGCCAACGCGACAGGCTGTTGGCGGGCAAAATCAGGGATATTCCCCTGTCTATATTGAGGAACTGGTCATGAAAGCAATTTGGAATGGCATCGTGATTGCACAGAGCGACGATACGGTTCTCGTCGAAGGCAATCACTACTTCCCCGAGAGTTCAATGAACCGGGCTTTCGTTACATTCAGCAACCACAAAAGCATGTGCCCCTGGAAAGGGCAGGCCAGCTATTACTCACTGATGGTGGATGGCAACCTGAATCAGGATGCTGTCTGGTATTACCCGGATCCCAAACCGGAGGCCGAAGCTGTGCGTGGCCGGGTTGCCTTCTGGAAAGGCGTGAAGGTCGAGGCATGACGTCCGTTACCCTCTCGCCGCCTTTCACCTCGCCAGCACACCTCATTCCGCTACTCTCGCAACAAGGCTACGCGGCCTTGAGTCCTCAGGGCCTTGCGGAACTTTCGGGGTGCAGGCTGTACAACCTGAATGCCTGGCGTGCAGCCTGGAATAACCTGCCGCCTGACCTGTATCTGAAAGACGGTGGTCGCTACCGCAGGCGACGGCACTCCTGTTTTGTGGTGAATGGCCAGCGCGTTGAGCAGGCTGCCCACCGTGCCCACTGGCAACCACTGGCATACAACGCCCTGCACGGCGGCATGCAGCGCTGGTTTGAACCCCTAGCACCTGAGTTGATCAGTCAGACCGACTGGAAAGCGCTACTGGTCTGGCTGGGTGGCGTGTGCTCGACCCTGAAGGGCGAGCGGCCCTGGTTTGTGGAAGCCCATCAGTTCCGGATTGACACGTCTGACGGTATTGGTCGCCCTACCCCGGAGGGTGCCCATCGGGACGGTGTGGACTTTGTGGCGGTCCTGCTGGTGGGCCGCGAGGCAGTCAAAGGCGGGGAAACCCGCGTGTTTGAGGCGACTGGTCCCAACGGCCAACGCTTTACCCTGACGGAGCCCTGGTCACTGCTGCTGCTGGATGACGAGCGGGTCATTCATGAATCCACGCCTATTCAGCCCACGGGTGACGGTGCTTACCGCGACACGCTGGTATTGACTTACCGGTCCGGTGGTTTTCAGGGCGACACGGGGGCCTAGCGACTCTTACAGGGCATGCGTTACCAGCTTGAAGTCCGGGTCTTCAGCAAACGGTTTGACGGTATAGCCCAGGTTTTTCATGAGCCTGAGCATGCCGGGGTTGTTTGCCAACACCAGTCCGTCCATCTCGGTCAGACCTTTCTCGCGCGCCACATCCATGATGCTGAGCATCAAGCGTGAACCCAGTCCTTTTCCACTGAAGTCGTCGGCAATGACCAGCGCGAATTCGCAACTGGACTGATCCGGATTGGTGATGTAGCGCGAGACGCCGACGATGCGCTCGGTTTCGGTGAACTGACCATCTGCGGCGGCGTTGCGCTCCTTGAACACTGCTACCAGTGCCATTTCACGGTCGTAGTCGATCAGGGTGAACTTGGCCAGCATGGATGGGGGCAGCTCAGTGATGCTGGAGACAAAGCGGAAATAGCGACTCTCGGGTGAAAGGTGTTGCACGAGGTCCTGCAACATGCTCGCATCATCCGGATGGATGGGACGCACAGTGTATTCGCCGCCGCCGGGCAATGGCCATACCTGCTCAAACCGTGCCGGATAGGGCAGTATGGCCAGGTGGTTGTAGTGGTTCGTACGCCCGCTGCCGGCTTGCGGGGCATGGTCGATGACAATGCGGGCATCCACCGCCACGGCGCCGGACTCATCCACGATGATGGGGTTGATGTCCATCTCGCGCAGCTGGGGCAATTCGCACACCATTTCCGACACCCGCAACAGTACCTGCTCCAGCGCATCCATGTTCACCGCGGCACTCCCACGCCAGTCCCCCAGTGTTTCTGACACCCGCGCGCGTTCGATCAGCCGGCGCGCCAGAAACTGGTTAAGGGGTGGCAGCTCCATGGCGCGGTCGTTGATCAGCTCAATCATCGTGCCACCAGCGCCAAACGCGATGACCGGGCCAAACGGATCGTCCGTCACAAGCCCGACATAAATTTCGCGGCCACGTCGCGCACTCGCCATGTTCTGAATGGTGACACCATTGATGCGTGCACCAGGCTGTAGCCTCGCGACGGTCTGCACCATGTCGTTGTAGGTGTCCCGCACACCCGTGGCGTTCATGATGTTGAGTGCTACACCATGGACATCCGACTTGTGGCTGATGTCGGGTGAATCGATTTTCAAGGCCACGGGAAAGCCAAGTTGCGTGGCGATCATCATGGCTTCGCTGGCGCTGCGCGCCAGAATGGTCTTGGTAACGGGAATGTGAAAGGCTGCAAGCAGGGTCTTGGACTCCATCTCGGTCAAGACTTTGCGACGTTCAGCCAGCACGCTTTCAATGACCAGGCGCGCACCTTCAATGTCCGGCTTGGCCAGCGTGGACAAGGGCGGGGGCGTTTGCAGCAGCAACTGCTGGTTCTGATAGAAAGATGCAATATTGCCGAATGCACCGACGGCGGCTTCAGGCGTGCGAAAGCTGGGAATGGCTGCCTCGTTAAGGATGCCACGTGCGGAACCCACAGAGGCGTCACCCATCCAGCAGGAGAGCAGGGGTTTGCTGATGGCGCGCTTGACCCCAGCCAGGGCGCG
>JAABRC010000031.1 GCA_011391115.1 Candidatus Egaibacter danicus
TGGGTCGTTGGCTTGACCGTGGCATTGCTCGCTCTGGGTTTGGTGATCCGCAACGAAAGGATCTACCAGATGGACCGGGGCGCCAAGCGCTCCGCCCAGCAATGGGCAAAAATTGTTGAGCAGACGGTTCCGGATTTCGACGTTGTGTTAACCACCGGGGTGCTTTCAGCCGAGGCACGCAACCATCTGCTGCGCCTGCGCAATGCCGGCGATGTATTTCGCTTCAAGCTGTTTGATCGAAACGGAACAGTGATTTTGATTTCTGATGATCTGGAAAACCCCATCCTGCCAAAGTACGACAGCAGCAAAGATGGAATAGGTGATGATCATGCCGGCGGGATCAGGACACCTATTCGCGACCAGGTTCTGGCCGGCACACCCTATACCCAGCTGCATCAGGGGGACCGGCCGGATCGTCCTTCGGTCTACAGCGAAGCCTATGTGCCCATAACCCATGCGGGGCAGGTAATCGGTGCAGTAGAAGTCTATGTCAATCAAACGGAGATTACCGCCACTACCCGACGCAGCCTCACCATCATCGTTGGTGCCGTCACGGCGGTGTTGCTGCTGATTGGCACCATTACTGCCTATTTGTTCTGGCAGCGGTTGCGTCAGCAACGTCGCTCCGACGATCGGGTGCGGTACATGGCAAAACACGATGTTTTAAGTGGGGCCATGAACCGTACCAGCTTCGGTGAAGCACTCAGTCAGGCAGCACTGCGCACGGAAAAAAAAGGCGGGCCGGCTTTTTCACTGCTATGCATCGATCTGGATAAATTCAAGGAAGTCAACGATTCACTGGGTCACGCCGCGGGCGACCAGGTCCTGCGCATCGCTACCCAGCGGCTCAAGGCCTGTCTGCGTGAAGGCGACCAGGTGGCGCGGCTGGGTGGTGACGAGTTTGCGATCCTGCTGATGGGTCTGTCCACTACAGCCAGTGTGACGCCCCTGGCTCAGCGAATCGTGCAGACGCTGGCGGCGCCGTTCGAACTGTCTGACCAGCGTGTGTACTGCGGTGGCAGCGTGGGCATAGCCATTTACGGCGTGGACGGTACCGAAGCAGAAGACCTGATGATCAAGGCTGATCTCGCGCTCTATCGCGCCAAAGCCGACGGGCGTGGCACATTCAGCTTTTACGACATCGCGATGGACAGGCAAATGAAGTCCCGGCGTGAACTCACACGTGACCTGCGCGATGCGATTCTGACCGGGCAAATGTCCGTGCACTACCAGCCCCTGCATGGCAGCGATGGCAAGGCACTGATGGGCTATGAGGCATTGCTTCGGTGGCAGCATCCTGATCGCGGCAACGTGACACCCGCCCAATTCATTCCCCTGGCGGAAGAAACCGGCTTGATTGATGACATCGGTCTGTGGGTACTGCGGCGTGCCTGCACTGATGCCGCCAGTTGGCCGCCCCCTTTGACGGTGGCGGTCAACCTTTCCGCAGCCCAGTTCACCCGTGGGAATCTGGTCGAACAGGTATCGCAGGCGCTCGCTGACAGTGGTCTGCCCGCCGGGCGACTGGAGCTGGAAATCACCGAATCCCTGCTCATGAACAACTCCGAGCAGGTCATGAAAACCCTGCAGAGTCTCGCGGCGATGGGGGTTTCCATTGCCATGGACGACTTTGGAACCGGGTATTCAAGCCTGGCCTACCTTTGGCGATTTCCGTTCAACAAGGTCAAGATTGATCGGGCCTTTACCCACAGCCTGGTTGACGATCCCAAGGTCGGCAAGATCGTGCATTCCATTGTGACATTGGCACATTCGCTGGATATCCGCGTCAACGCAGAGGGCGTCGAAACCCCAAGCCAGATGGCCGCCCTGCAGGAGCATGGTTGTGATGAGTTGCAGGGCTTTCTGCTGGGCCGCCCTGGTCCCCTCAAGGGGCTTACCCATGCTGGATTCATCGAAGGCCAGACACATGCCACACGGCGGGGCGAGGCTCGGGAATCCCTGTTTGCCTCGTTGCCCATGGATCTCCCGCCAACCCCTCCCAATCGTTGAAACGATTTGCCAGAACCAGGAGTCAATAAATGATGCAAACCAATCCTGATGCCAACCCTTCAAGCGCTTCGCCGCGCCAGGCTCCAGGCACCGGCGCGGGCCTGAGCAGCGCCGTCACCACCATCCGGGAGTTCCTGACCTTCAAGCTCGGAGCCGAAGAGTACGGCATGGACATCCTGCGGGTGCAGGAGATCCGCTCCTATGAGGAGCCCACCCGCATGGCCAATGCGGCCCCCTTCATCAAGGGGGTGATCAATCTGCGCGGCGTGATTGTGCCCATCGTGGACATGCGCATGCGCTTTAACCTCTCCGGGGTCACCTACAACAGCTTCACGGTGGTGATCGTGATCAACGTGGCCAACCGCATTCTGGGCATGGTGGTGGATGGGGTGTCGGATGTGATCTCGCTCAAACCGGATCAACTGCGACCCACACCTGACTTCACGAGTGCTATTGGCGAAGACCACGTGCTGGCCATTGGCTCGGTGGAGGACCGCATGCTGATCCTGCTCGATATCGAGAAGCTGATGAGTTCAGCGGATATGGGGCTGGTTGAGCAGACCGGAAAGCAGCACTGACGCGTCATGCCGACGCCCGATCTTCCGGCCAGCCTAAAATAGAACGACCATTCTTTTATTGGAGTTGCCAGTGAGATATCTGATTCGTTCCATTTGTTCGGCCAGCGTCCTGTTACTGGCGTTCACTGCCAACGCGGCCCCTGTCGAGCTGTCGGGTGTCAAACTGGAAGATGCGGTGGACACGCAGGGTACGCGGCTGCAACTCAACGGAGCCGGCATTCGTTACAAGGCCTTTTTCAAGGTCTATACCGCTGGACTGTATCTGGGTAAAAAGGCCGGGACACTGGAAGAAGTCATTGCAGCGCCTGGCCCCAAGCGGATGTCCATCACGATGTTGCGTGACATTGATTCGGCCGAATTGGGAAAACTGTTTACCCGGGGTGTGGAAGACAACCTGGACCGGGCCGAATTCTCCAGAATTGTGCCCAGCCTGGTGCGCATGGGTGAAATGTTTGCGTCTCACAAAAAACTGGTCGCTGGCGACTCCTTCGTGGTTGACTGGATACCGGGCACCGGCACAGTGATCACCGTGAAGGGCGTCACCCAGGGTGAAGCTTTCAAAGAGCCGAAATTTTTTGGCGCCCTGATGAGCATCTGGTTGGGCAAGTCCCCAGCCGATTTCAAACTGAAGGAAGCCCTGCTGGGTCAGAAGTCCTGAACGCGGAGATCCGCCAGGCTGTCCAAAAATCCGTCGGCATCAACCGCGCGAACCGGCTGGCCATGGTTGTAGCCGTAGGTCACCAGCAGCACCGGACACCCCGCAGCACGTGCGGCCAGTGCATCGTTGCTGGAATCGCCAATGACCAGCGTCCTGTCAGGTGAAGTACCCAGCGCCTCGCAGGTCTTCAACAGCGGCATGGGGTCGGGCTTTTTGCGTTCAAACGAATCACCACCAAACGTCACGTCGAAAAAGTCATCCAGTTGTTTGGTTTTCAGCAGGTCATGTGCAAAGGCCGAAGGTTTATTGGTCAGGCACCCCAGCCGCCAGCCGCGGGCCTGCAACCACTGAAGCCCCGCCACCACACCCGGGTAAACCGTGGCGTGGGTGCCGTTGATGGCACGGTAATGTTGTTGATAGCTCGCCAGGGCCCGATCAAATTTTGCTACTGTATTTATAGCCGACTGCGCACTATCGACAACGATCAGCAGCTGCTTTATCAGGTTTTCCGAGCCTTTCCCGATCAGAGGTTCAATATTGGCCTCACTCGCGCGGAAGACGGTTTGGTCAATACCCAGATCGTCCAGCATATGGTTGATGGCCACCACGAAATCACCCAGGGTATTGACCATGGTGCCATCCAGATCAACGATGGCGGCTTGCACCTGCCCCAGAAGGCGATTCGCCCCGGTCACGCCATTTCCCGCAAGGACTCGATCCAGCTCACCAGTGCGTCGCGTGAGAGCGGCTTGCTGTACAGATAGCCCTGGCCTTTGGTGCATCCCAGCAGTTTCATCATGGCGGCCTGCCCGTCCGTTTCAATACCTTCCGCTACGGTACTCATGCCCAATGTCCGGGCAACCAGCAGTGTGGCCTCAATCAGGACGCGATGGTAGTCGCTGTCCTGGGCCACGCTTACAAACGCCCGGTCTATCTTGACGGTATCGATGGGCAGATCGGCCAGGCACGACAGCGAGGAATACCCGGTACCGAAATCGTCCAGCGCCAGCGTCACACCCAGTTCCTTGATTTCGCGCAGTCTGGCCTGCACGGTCAGGTCCTGCGCGGCCAGGCTTTCGGTAATTTCCAGTTGAAGCTGCGAAGCCGTCATGCCGTTGGCACGCAGGGTATCCAGAATATTCGCCGCCAGGTCCGGCTCGCGCAACTGGGCGCGCGACAGGTTGACGGACACCGATTCAGGCGCGTCGGAGCCCAGCGTGCCCTGTAACCAGGCAAATTCGGCACAGGCAGTTTGCAGCACAAACGCCCCCACCTTCACAATCATGCCACTGGCTTCAGCCACCGGAATGAACTCCGCTGGCGAAACCATGCCGCGTGTGGGATGCTTCCAGCGAACCAGCGCTTCCATACCCGAGAAGGCACCCGTCGTGAGATCAACCAGGGGCTGGTACACGACGGACAGCTCATTGCGCTGGAGTGCCTCCCGCAAGTCATTCTCCAGTGACACGTCGTCACGTACCCTTCGGTGCATGGACGGCTCGAACATCACGTAGCGTCCGCGACCGGTACGCTTGGCCTCATACATGGCGATGTCAGCGTCACGCAGCACCGACTCCACATCGTCAACCGCGTTGGTCGCGGTGACAATGCCGATGCTCACGCTGGAGTTCACCGTGTATTTGCCAACCTGGTAAGGGGCAGCCAGTACCTCCAGCAGGCGTGCGGCAACCACCTCGGCGTCCAGATCGCCACGAATGTCATCCAGCACCACAACAAATTCATCACCCCCGATACGCGCGGCCATCTGACCGAAGTCACTGGTCCGCACAAAAGCGTCTCCCGGCCGCAGGCTGGTCTGCAGGCGCTGGGCAATCTGGCGCAACAGCTCATCGCCAACGACATGGCCCAGCGTGTCGTTGACCTGCTTGAACCGGTCAAAGTCCATGAACAGAACCGCAAAGTGATAGCCCGGCTGGGCGACACGCCGCAACAGCGCGGAGCGAATCTGGTCCGTCACAACCACGCGATTGGGGAGCTGCGTGAGGCCATCCGTGCGGGACAGGTCGCGCAGGCGTCGCTCCAGTTCTTTCTGGCGACTGACATCCATGAAACACTCCACCACGCCTGACATCTGTCCCTGGCCGTCAACCAGCGGTTCTGTATTGACCAACGTCCAGAACTCGGAGCCGTCCGCATTCACGTAGCCAACAGACTCGCGGCGCAATCCGCGTTGGGTCTTGAGCGTGCGCGCCGCGGGCTGCTCAGCCGTGGGATAGTCAGACAGGTCATCGCGCACGATCCGCACACCGGGATTGGACGGCGAATCAGGCGTGATCATCGTCTGGAAATTGGTGAACTCATGCATCTGCCGGCGCGTCATCTTCAATGCCATGGCATTGCAGTCGACAACGATGCCCACCTTGTTGTACAAAATCACGCCAACCGGCAAGGCATCAATCAGGGCGCGCAGCTTCCTGCGTTGAGCCACCTGTTCCGTAATGTCGTTACCAACCATCAGGAAACCAGTCAGCACTTTTCCGCTGTCGAAAAGTGGCTGGCAATCCATGTCCAGCCACAACCCCTGCCCGTCACTCGACTGCGCCAGTACGTCCAGCCGCACGCCCAGACCCTGCCTGAGCTCTTCGCTCGCACGATCAATTTCTTCCATGTCGTTGCCTTCCGGCGCCAGGAATAGTCGTGTGCTTTTGCCGACAATCTGCTCAATGGGCAAACCGGTACCTGCCAGAACAGCCTGGTTAGCCCAGACCACGTTGCTCTGGAGATCGGCCATGACGACCCAGTTGGACGTGTGCGCCGCAACCAGTGCCAGCCGCTGCACCTCGTCGGCCTGCGCTCTCAACAGGTCATATTGGCGCCGGACAAAGCGAACCGTCGGCTCGACGACACCGCCCGCCAGCAAGACCAGCATGGCAATGATCATCGCGGTCCAGACAACGGAAAATCGTTTGGCCGACTCCCCATGATTCTGGGCAAAAACCTTCGCCTGCTCCACCATCAATTGGGATCTCAGAAAGAAAACGTCAGCCTGCTTTTGCAGGGCCTGCGAGGCCGGTGGAATCTCGGCGAACTCATAGGTTTCCCGGGCCTTGACGAACCGGGCGACACTGGCCACAAACTCTGCACGCGATTCCTGCCAGGCTTTCGCCGCTTCGCGAAAGGGAGCCAACTCGTCTTCGACAGGCAACCCCTGATCGGACACGATGATGCCTTGTGCCGCCAGCAGGCGCTCCAGTTCCAGCGCCTGGGCCTCCAGGCCCAGCAACACCATGTCGAGTTCAATCTGGGCGGTATCGCTGGCGCTCTGGTAGGCCAGGCGGGCGATGCGCTGACTGTGAGTGCGCTGGATGCCTGCCAGGCTGATGATTTCTGCATCCGTCGAACGCGAGACTTCGGCCTGGCGGGAAAGCCAGCTCTGTGCAACCACCGCCAGGGCAATCACCCCCAGCGACAGCAGCATTGACCAGCGCACGCGCTGCGGCGCGCCCGTGTCAATCAAAGTGGTGCCGTTGGCGGGTTGCATGTTCAGGCAGTACGGATCCAGATAGGAGGAAGGGTTACGGCTGCAGCGCCCCGCGCATGGCGTCAACGACCGCCTTGTAGTCTGGCCGGCCAAAAATGGCGCTGCCCGCCACGAAAGTGTCGGCCCCCGCATCAGCCACACGCCGGATATTGTCAACCTTGATACCTCCATCGACCTCCAGCCGGATATCTTTAGCGCTGGCGTCAATGCGTTTGCGCACAGCCTCGATCTTGCGCAGGGCGGAATCGATGAAACTCTGGCCCCCAAAGCCGGGGTTGACGCTCATGATGAGAATCAGGTCAATGTCGTCAATCACCCAGTCCAGCACATCCAGCGGCTCTGCGGGGTTGAACACCAGGCCGGCCTTGCAGCCTTTGGACTTGATGGCCTGGATGCTGCGGTGCACGTGACCCGATGCATCGGGATGAAAACTGATGTAGTCAGCGCCTGCTTCGGCAAAAGCCGCCGCCAGAGCATCCACTGGCTGCACCATGAGGTGCACGTCAATGGGTACGGCCACGCCGGCCGCCGTTTTGGCATGCGGCTTCAGCGCCTGGCAGATCATCGGCCCGAAGGTCAAATTGGGAACATAGTGGTTGTCCATCACGTCGAAGTGAATCCAGTCGGCGCCAGCGGCAATGACATTTTTCACCTCGTCACCCAGACGGGCAAAGTCGGCGGACAGAATGGAAGGGGCAATACGGCAGGTTTTTGTCATGCGGTATTTTCGCAGGTAGCATTGGGGGATGGCCAAGTATCAATTTCTCGTGGAAGTCGTGCCCCAGTTTCTGCAGGATCAGTCCAGCCCGGATGATGCCCTGTATGTGTTCGCTTACACCATCACCATCACCAACACGGGTGAGGTCACTGCGCAGCTGATTTCGAGAACCTGGAACGTCAACGACGCCAATGGCCACACCGAGAAGGTCAAGGGCCTGGGGGTGGTGGGACAGCAACCGCTGCTCAAACCCGGGCAGACGTTTGAATACACCAGCGGCACCCGTTTGCGCACCCCCACCGGCACCATGCATGGCAGTTTTTTCTGCGTGGCCGAGGATGGTGAAAAGTTTGACACCGATGTGCCGATGTTCGTGCTGGACGCCCTGAGTGCCGGTGGCGGCACCCGCACGCTGCATTGACAGCGGCGCAGATACCGGAGCACGCCCGGACCATGCGCAACCTGCCCGGACTGCTGGACACGCTGAATCCTCAGGGCACGCTGGTTGAGCGGCATCTGTGGCTGATTGACCTGTTTGCGTGGATTCGTGGCGACGGCGAATCGGTCGCCGCCGTGCTGGCACGCATCAGTCTTCTGCTTGATGCCATCGAAAAGAGACCGGAACTCCGGGCCCGCATGGCTGCCTGGTGGCTGGCGCTGACGCAGTCACTGGACGGCGCTACCCTGCTGGCCGACTACGGCTTTTCCACCCGCAATGCCTTCATCAGCGAATTTGCCGAGCGCCTGCGGCAAAAAATACTGCCCGGCACGCCAGAAACACTGGACGCCGCCGAGCTGTTCTCGCTGGTCATGCCCAAAGGGTTTGATGCGCAATGGCTGGGTGCGCTGGACGAAGCCACGCTGTCACGCGTATCGGCACTGCTGGAGCCCGCGAACTGGCAGCTGACCGTGTTGGAAGCCATCACCATCTGTACCAGCCAGGTGCGCGCCGCAGGCTTTGCCTCGGAATTGCGCTCGCGCATGAGCACAGCGGCACGGGACGCGGCACCTTTTCACGCGCTGGCTTCAGACTTCGAAAACGTTCGCACCGCATTCATGGCCCACAACCAGACTGCGGCTGAACCTGTCGCCGGGTCGGGCGATGCGCTGCAGGCCGCATTGCAGCATTTCCGCGAACGGCTGGAAGCCTGCCGGGCCGCTGCGGCGTCGGTCTACACCCATCTGGATGAACATGGCATCTCGGTCAGCCTGGTGTTTCGGATCCGCCAGTTACGCGAACGCATTCTGCGCATCCGCGCTTTGCTGGACTGCCTGACGTCCAGCAACCCATCAGTCAGCACCGCCCGCCTGCTGGCGCAACTGGTCACTGTGGGTCAGGAGCGGCGCAGCCTGCGCTCACTGGTCGCGTCCAACTCATCCCTGCTGGCGGCCAAAGTGACGGAGCGCAGTTCTGAAGTGGGTGAGCACTACATCACCCGCAATGTGGGTGAGTACACCAGCATGTTGCGCAAGGCGGCTGGTGGTGGTGCACTGACGGCCATCACCACGTTGCTGAAATTTGCCATCATGGGGCTGGCACTGTCGGCCTTCTGGAACGGCTTCTGGTCCAGCGTCATGTATGCGGGCAGCTTTGTGGTGATCCAGCTGCTGCATTACACGCTGGCCACCAAACAGCCGGCCATGACGGCGCCCGCCATGGCCGCCAAACTCAAAGACCTGAGTGACCCTGCGTCGCTGGATGCGTTTGTCGATGAGGTGACCCACCTCGTGCGCTCGCAGGTGGCCGCCGTACTGGGCAACGTGGGCGTGGTGTTTCCCGCTGTGCTGCTGATATCGGGGGCTTTGCTGCTGGCAACCGGTAAACCGATGATTGATGGCAAGGATGCCGCCTATGTGCTGCATTCGCTCACGCTGCTGGGCCCCACCTTGTTGTTTGCCGCCTTCACAGGCGTGCTGCTGTTTGCGTCCAGCCTGATCGCGGGTTGGGCCGAGAACTGGTTTGTGCTGCACCGGCTGGACTCGGCCATGCGCTACAACCCGCGTTTCACCCGTGCCCTGGGCGCCACGCGGGCTGATCGTTGGGCGCACTTCATGCGCCGCAACATCTCGGGCTTTGCATCCAACATCTCACTGGGATTCATGCTGGGCCTGATACCGGCTTTTGCTGCATTCTTTGGCGTGGGGCTGGAAGTTCGCCACGTCACGCTGTCTGCCGGCCAGCTGGCGGCGGCCTGCGCCACGCTGGGCTGGGATGTGGTGCGTGAGCCCGCCCTGTGGTGGTGTGTGGCATCCCTGCCGCTCATCGGTGCGCTGAACCTGGGAGCGAGCTTCTACCTGGCGTTCCGGCTGGCTTTGCGGGCACACAACGTGGGCGACATGGATCGGGGACGCATTCGTCAGGCCATCTGGCGCCGCATGGTCGAACAGCCACTGGGTTTCCTGTGGCCCACCCGAAGTGCCGTTGCCACAACCGCCCCAGTGAAGGAAGAATGAGCAACATGGCAGATTGCATGGGTGAGTTTGACCTGATTGCGCGTTACTTCAAGCGCCCCGCCCGTCGCGCGGCGCTGGGCGTGGGTGACGACTGCGCGCTGCTGCAGCCGGCACCCGGCACGCAAATGGCCATCTCAAGCGACATGCTGGTGCAGGGTCGCCATTTTTTCCCGGACGTTGATCCGCAAACACTGGGCCACAAGGCGCTGGCCGTGAACCTGAGCGACCTGGCCGCTTGTGGCGCCAAACCTCTGGCCTTCACGCTGGCGCTGGCACTGCCCCAAGTGGATGAAACCTGGCTGGCGGCCTTTTCGAAAGGACTCTTCGCGCTGGCCGATGCACACGGCTGTGAGCTGATCGGCGGTGACACCACGCAGGGGCCACTGAACATCTGCATCACCGTGTTTGGTGAAGTCCCCGTGGTGAACGGCCGCACGCTGGCCCTGCTGCGCTCGGGTGCGAAGGAGAGCGATGACATCTATGTGAGCGGCACGCTGGGCGATGCCCGGCTGGCGCTGGACGT
>JAABRC010000312.1 GCA_011391115.1 Candidatus Egaibacter danicus
GGGCATGGAGCGCGCCGAACTGCTCGCGGTCAATGCGGAAATCTTCACGGCGCAGGGCAAGGCCCTGAATGCCGTAGCCAGTCGCGATGTGCGGGTACTGGTGGTTGGTAACCCAGCCAATACCAATGCCTACATCGCGATGAAGAGCGCGCCCGATCTGCCACGCAAGAATTTCACCGCGATGCTGCGTCTGGACCACAACCGTGCCTTGAGCCAACTGGCCTCCAAAACTGGCAAGGCGGTGGCCGACATTGAAAAAATGGCCGTGTGGGGCAACCACTCGCCTACCATGTACGCCGACTACCGTTTTGCCACCATAAACGGCCAAAGCGTCAAGGACATGATCAACGACCAGGACTGGAATGCCAACACGTTCCTGCCTACCGTTGGCAAGCGTGGCGCCGCCATCATCGCGGCACGCGGCGTATCGTCCGCGGCTTCAGCAGCCAACGCAGCCATCGACCACATGCGCGATTGGGCCTTGGGAACCAATGGCAAATGGGTCACGATGGGTATTCCTTCAGACGGCCAATACGGCATCCCCAAAGACACCATGTTTGGCTTTGCCGTGACCTGCTCGGGTGGCGAATACAAATTGGTCGAAGGTTTGCCAGTTGACGCTTTCAGCCAGGAATGCATCAACAAGACCCTGAAAGAGCTGCAAGACGAACAGGCCGGTGTCGCCCACCTGCTGTAAGTCGGTACGAACGTGCGCAGCGACGGGCCGTCCCAAGCAAGCACAGCCCCCTTGGGGGGCAGCGTAGTACACGCAGTAACAAGCGTGGGGGCCACAGTTCACCCGCGCGACATTCTTCTCGGTGCCCAGGGCACTGCGGGTTTGTTGCCGGTGTGTGACCATTACAGCGGCGTCGAAGCGCGGATGGTCAAGAGCTTGCAACTGCAGGCAGAGATGCTGGACGAGTTCGGTGTCTGCGTGTTTGATGTCACACTGGACTGCGAGGACGGAGCACCCGTTGGCGGCGAGGTTGATCAGGCAAATATGGTCTGTGCCCTTGCCAATAGTGCGGTTAGTGCTTCTAATTTGATAGCAAATGGAATGCCCCGCCGGGTGGGTGCACGGCTGCATGCGGTGGACCACCCGGCTTTCGCGTCTGACGTAGACATCGTGGTACGTGGCGCGGCGCAATCCCTGAGTTACATCATGCTCCCCAAGGTGGAGTCACTGGCCGATGTCGAAGCAGCGGTGACTGCCATCGATTCCGCCGTGCGCCCCGGGCAACGGGTCGACAGCCTGCCCCTGCATGTATTGATTGAGTCCCCCGCAGCAGCGCATCGCGTTTTCGAGATCGCGGCCCACCCGCGTGTGGAGTCCGTGAGTTTTGGGCTGATGGACTTTGTGTCATCCCACGCGGGTGCCATTCCCCATACCGCCATGGGCGTGCGCGCCACAGACGATGGAATCACGCTGGACCAGTTTCACCATCCGCTGGTGGTGCGGGCCAAGTTGGACATAGCAAGCGCCTGCCATGCGACAGGCAAAGTCCCTTCCCATTGTGTGGTCACGGAAATGCGCGATGCTGGGGTTGTTGAGCGCTCGGCACAGATTGCCGCCCTGTGGTTTGGTTATACCCGGATGTGGAGTATTCACCCATCCCAGATCCGTCCGATCTTGCGTGCTTTTACGCCGTCAACGCAAGACATTGAATTGGCGACACGCGTTATTGAGAGGGCCAGTCTTGCGCAATGGGCACCCATATCGGTCGGCGGCATACTGCATGATCGAGCCAGTTTTCGGTATTTTTGGCAAGTGCTGGAGCGTGCAAACCGAACGGGCTGCCCAATTCCTGAGCCCATGCGTGTGTATTTTCCATCTCGGACCCACTAAGCGAGTTTTTTCATGATCAAACAATTGTTTTCGGGTGTGTTGTTGACGTTGGCGACTACCGCGTACGCGACCGAAGTTGTAAGAAGTGAAACCGCAAAACCGGCAGCCAAGACCAAGCCAGTTGCTATCAAGGTCGCGATGCATGCCCCTGTCCATCATCAACCCCTGGCCGCCGTTGTGTTGTCGCCTGAGCAGCTCACCGTCGCCGATAGGGTACTGACCGGCAAAATCAATTGTGAATTGGCCGTGGTGGTGACCATGACGCCAGACGCCCAATCGCCTGGACGATTTTTTCTGGAAATTGGGAACAAGCGCCATGTCATGGAGCCGGTTGTAACCAGCACTGGAGCCGTGCGTCTGGAAGAAGAGTCCAGTGGCGCCGTATGGCTGCAGTTGGGTAACAAGTCCATGCTGATGAACCAGAAAGAAGGTAAGCGCATGGCTGACGAGTGTATGAACCCAGACCAGTTATTGGTGGCCCAGGCGCTGGAGCGCAATCCTCAGCCGGGTCTGCTGGATGCGCCCAAGGACGCCCTGGTGCCGATTGGTGCAGGCGGCACGGTGCAGGAGTTGGTGCCAAACCCCGAACCCAAGCCCAAGCCCAAGGCTAAATCCAAGCCGAGATCGAAATAGATAGCACACTATGCCCTATTGACGTGGGCTAGAGATACTTTTGTTGTTTAAGAAGGAGTGAGTACTATGTTGAAAGCCTACCGTGACCATGTGGCAGAACGCGCCGCATTGGGCATTCCCCCGCTGCCCTTGTCTGCCAAGCAGACGGGTGAATTGATTGAATTGTTGAAATCTCCGCCCGCAGGAGAAGAAGCCTTTTTGGTAGACCTGATCACCTACCGTGTCCCAGCTGGCGTCGATGATGCTGCCAAGGTCAAGGCCAGCTACCTGGCGGCCGTGGCCCACGGAACCGAAAAATGTGCCTTGATCAGCCGGGAACGCGCGACCGAGTTGCTAGGCACCATGCTGGGTGGCTACAACATCAGCCCTATGGTTGACTTGCTGGACGACGCCGTGGTTGCGTCGCAAGCCGCCGAAGGTTTGAAGAAGACCCTGCTGATGTTTGATCAGTTTCATGATGTTAAGGAAAAGGCCGACAAAGGCAACGCATTCGCCAAGGCCGTGCTGCAAAGCTGGGCCGATGCGGAATGGTTTACCAGCCGCCCAGAAGTACCCCAATCCATCACCGTCACCATTTTGAAGGTGACTGGCGAGACCAACACGGATGACCTGTCGCCCGCGCCCGACGCGTGGAGCCGTCCCGACATTCCGCTCCACGCTTTGGCTATGCTGAAGAACAAGCGTGACGGCATCACCCCCGAGGAGGATGGCAAGCGCGGCCCGATCAAGTTCATCGAAGATCTGCGTGCCCGTGGCAACCTGGTGGCCTATGTGGGCGACGTGGTGGGCACCGGCTCCTCCCGCAAGTCCGCCACCAACTCGGTGTTGTGGTTCACCGGTGAAGACATTCCTTTCGTGCCGAACAAGCGTTTCGGTGGCGTCTGCCTGGGCACCAAGATCGCTCCTATTTTCTACAACACCATGGAAGATGCTGGCGCTTTGCCCATCGAACTGGATGTCAACTCCATGAACATGGGTGACGTGGTGGAACTGCGTCCCTACGACGGCAAGGCTTTCAAGGACGGCAAGGAAATCGCATCCTTCCAAGTCAAG
>JAABRC010000313.1 GCA_011391115.1 Candidatus Egaibacter danicus
CTCCATGCCGCAGCGCATCGTCGTGGCGGCAGACGCGCCCAATGCCGTACAACAGGTGCTGGACCAGGTGAACCAGCTCATCAGCGCCAAGGCGGCGCCATGAGTCTGCAGATCACCAACTTGAGCAAACACTACGGCGATGTCGCCGTGTTCAGCCACGTCTCGCTCGCCGTGGCACGCGGCGAGTTTGTGGCCATAGTGGGCGAGTCGGGCGTGGGCAAGTCCACGCTGCTGAACTGCATGGCCGGGCTGGACAGCTGGGACGCGGGAACCGTGTCGCTGGACGGCACCGACTTGGGCGCCCTCACGGACGACCAGCGTGCACTGCTGCGCCGCAGGCAGGTGGGGTTTGTGTTTCAGGCATTTCACGTGTTGCCGCATCTGGACGTGGCGCAAAACGTGGCGCTGCCGCTGATGCTGCTGAACCAGCATGATGATGCACGCGTGCAGCAGATGCTGGAGGCAGTAGGCCTGGGTGGCATGGGCGAGCGCTTGCCGCAACAGCTCAGCGGCGGCCAGTTGCAGCGCGTGGCCATTGCCCGCGCGCTGATTCACCGCCCCTCCCTGCTGCTGGCCGATGAACCCACCGGCAATCTGGACCCGACTACCGCCACACGGGTGATGGATGCATTGATCAACCAGACCCGCGCGCACAACGCTTCGCTGGTGCTGGTGACGCACTCACACGCGGCGGCTACCCGGGCGGACCGCGTGCTGGAATTACACGCCGACGGTATTCACGACTGAGGCCAGACCTGCTGCGCGACACGCGCCATGTTGCCGCCCATCACGAGAGCCGCTTCATCAGCCGTCATGCCGATTTGCTGTAACGCATCGGCAAGCTCCCGCCAGGTATCAATGGGCGTGAACGTGGCGCGAACCAGCGCACGGTCATAGCCCGCGGACCTGGGCCACCAGTAAGTGGGGTCGTAATGGCCCGGTGGATCATCATTCAGGCCGGGTTCGGGGAAACTGATATCGAGGCCAATGCCTGCGTACTGCACGCCCACCAGATCAGCCACGTAGGCCGCATGGCGCGCGACATCCTGCGCCGTGGGTGAGGTATTGCCCAGAAAAAAAGACACACCCGACACACACACCACGCCGCCCGTGGCAGCACAGGCGCGAATCTGCTCATCGGTGATGTTGCGGCCATGTTCAATCAGTGCCAATGGATTGGCGTGACTGAATATCACCGGCCGGGACGACGCAGCCATGATGTCCAGGCTGCACTTGCGCCCGGTGTGGGAGCAATCCATCAGCATGCCGGCCGCATTGACAGCCTGCACCATGCGCACACCCAGCGGCGTGAGGCCGCGCGTGACGTCATGGCAACCATCGGCGACCGTGTTGTTGCGGTTGTAGGCAAAGTGAATCTGGCGAACGCCCAGACTCGCATACAGCGCCACCATTTCTGGCTGCTCCAGCAGCGGGATGGCGCCCTCCAGATCAAAGCCGACTGCAATTTTTCCGGTGGCCTGCGCGTGGTGAATGTCGGCGAGGCTATTGGCCTGCAGATAGCGACCCGGGTTCGCTGCGATGGTTGCACGAAAGCCGGCAATCACCGCCATCACCTGCGCCAGCGGGTTCATGTCCATGCCGACATTGACGGAAACGTAGTGCACACCGGCGTCGCGCAGCTGGTCAATCGGAGCAAAGCTGGCCTGCGGGTGCAGGGGCAGGCAAGCGTGGGCTTCCCACTTGATCATGCTGGTTCTCCAATCTCTTCTGAGCCCCTGCGAAAGCCGGTTGAGGCTTCCATCAGGGTACGGGTGTAAGGTTCGGAAACCCGGTTGGCCGCCAGGTCAATCGAGCTGAGCAACTCCACGGTTTGTCCCCGTTGCATGACCATCAGACGCTCACACAAATGCGTGACCACCGCCAGATCGTGACTCACCATGACAAAGGTCAAGCCCCGTCGGGCGCGCAAGTCTTCCAGCAAATTCAGCACTTCGGCCTGTACGGAAGCGTCCAGTGCAGACGTCGGTTCATCGAGCAGCAGAATCTGCGGCTCCAGAATCAGCGCCCGTGCGATGGCGATGCGTTGACGCTGCCCGCCCGAGAGTTGATGCGGATACCGAAAGCGAAAGCCAGTGCCCAGGCCCACCTCTTCCAGCGCACGTTCAATGCGGGTTTCAGCATCATCCATGTTGTGGATGGCCAGGGGCTCGGCCAGAATTCGGTCCACCGTCTGACGAGGGTGCAACGAACCGTAGGGGTCCTGAAACACCATCTGTACCAGACGGCGAAACGGCTTGCTGCCGGGTAGCGGCAAAGGATCTTGCGACTGGCCAATCAGTTGCACGGTACCGGACTGTTTGGGCGCCAGACCACAGATGGCGCGCAACACGGTGGATTTGCCCGAGCCGGACTCACCCACAATGCCCAGGCTCTCACCGGCGTTCACACGCAAACTGGTGTCGGCCACGGCGATGAATCCGTCGTAAACAACGCGCAGGTTTTTCACCTCCAGGCCAACTTTCGAACCGCTCATAGTGCCCACTCCGGCTGGCGGTCAAGCGTGGGTAAAGGGTGCCGGTTGTCACCCAGGCGGGGCAGGCAATTCAACAGGCCTCTGGTGTACGGGTGTTTGGCATCAGCCAGGCCACCGGCGGCAATTTCTTCCACGACACGACCGGCATACATCACCAGAATGCGGTCGCAAAAAGTGGAGACCAGACGCAGATCATGCGAGATGAAAATGAGCCCCATGCCGCGTTGAATAACGAGCGCATCCAGAATCGCCAGAACCTGCAGTTGCACGGTCACATCCAGTGCGCTGGTGGGTTCGTCTGCAATCAGCAGCTCGGGGTTGGCAATCAGCATCATCGCAATCATGGCGCGCTGCCCCATGCCGCCGGAAACCTCGTGCGGATAAAGCTTGTAAACGCGCTGTGGATCATCAATCTGCACGGCTTCCAGCGCTGCAATGGCTTTGGCGCGCGCTTCTTTCGCGGAAATACGGGTGTGGGCCAGCAGTGTCTCGACCACCTGATCGCCAATGGTCATTACCGGATTCAGTGAAAACTTGGGGTCCTGCAGCACCATGGCAATACGCCCGCCGCGCAGCTCTCGCCGCTGTCTGGGTGAGCAGCGCAGCAGGTCCGTTCCGTGGAACTCCAGCCGTTTGGCCGTCACCAGCCCCTCGGGGGCCGTCAGGCCCAAAATGGCACGACCCGTCTGCGACTTGCCTGAGCCCGATTCACCCACGATGCCCAACCGCTCACGCCCCAGCGTGAACGACACGCCGCGCACGGCTTCAAACCGGCCCCCATCACGATTGGGGAACGAGACCCGCAGGTCATCGACCACCAGTACTGGATCAGTGGAGACTGCGGTCATTTCACGCCTTTCGGGTCCAGCGCGTCGCGCAGGCCATCGCCCAGCAGGTTGAACGCCAGGCTCACCAGAAATATGGCCGCACCTGGCGCGGCAGCTACCCACCATTGGTCCAGCACATAGAGGCGGCCATTGGCAATCAATGCACCCCACTCCGGCATGGGAGGCTGGGCACCCAGCCCCAGAAAACC
>JAABRC010000314.1 GCA_011391115.1 Candidatus Egaibacter danicus
CCCCATCGCCAGGTGGTGAACCAGTAACGTTGATTGACCCACACCGCGCGGTGGATTCGCTCTGTTGAAACCAGGAGCGCAATCGCAACGGCCATCGGACCGATGATTCCAACGGGCGTATTGATCTGGCCCAGCAGGAATACCCAGCTCAGCGGCCAGGCCACCGCATCGATGGTCGCGAGCCATCGTCGACCGGTCCAGTGCGGTGCATTGGCTCGGTGTTCACGCGCAACGAGCAGCCACATACCAACCTCCAGTCACTTCATGCTTCACAGATCCAATCCACTGTTCTTCTCGACCATTCGGCCCACGGCACTGAGCAGAATTTAAAGGCAACCGACAATCGTTCAAAGATTGCCACATCCCACCCGGTGGTTGAATCCACACGGCAATTAGTCGTAAAAGATGTTTCATCGCTCGCGGGTCCATGGCCTGCCCAGTGATCCATGAAATCGTGTCGTCTGCATCCCAATGAACACTGACCCAATTTCCGAGGGAGCTGGATTGGGAATCCGTCCCCCGGTCATCGAGTCTGCTCAGGTTTGCACCCTGCCCCGCATTCGTCGGTCGCCGTGCGACACCCAAAGCGCTGCGTCAAGGCGCGAGCGCCTGGGCATCGTGGAATAAATGGAAGGAGCCCACCAGAGTGAAACGGCGGTGGGAAGGCGGCCGTTTATGCCGCGAAAGGCCTTGGCGTCTGCGCCGGCAGCGCTATGGTTCGCAAGTCGGCGAGCGGCGAAACTGCGGTGGCTGCACCTTGGGTAGATCGTTGGCGGGGCCGTCCACACAGCGGGCACTCGGCTCAATGAATCTCGGTTCGCACAATGTCGCGCGCCATCAATTCATTCCAACAGGCTCAGATAGTTGGATACGACTGGAAACCATTGAGACGCCCACGATACCCGCACCATCTAGACAGGAATTCGCTGCACCCCACTAAATGGATGCAGTCAGCTATCTGCCGTCGCAGGCACGCCGGAGCAGCCCCATATGCTGGATCGTGATCAGTTGGAAACGTTTGCCACTGTGGTCGAGCAGCAAAGCTTTGACCGCGCGGCGAGCGTGCTCAGCATCACGCGGGGCGCTGTCTCCCAGCGCATCAAGGCACTGGAAGAATCCTTGTCCACGGTGCTGGTCAAGCGTGAACGGCCGGTGGCGGCCACGCATGCCGGTGAGGTGCTGCTGCGCCATGTGAAGGCGCTGCGCATCCTTGAAGGATCGGCGCTCCAAGAACTCGCGCCTACCGCAAAACCACACGCACCCGTGTCCCTGGCCATTGCGGTGAATGCCGACTCCCTGGCCACCTGGTTTCCTGAAGTGCTCAGGGAGTTGCTGTTGGGTCAGCTGGTGGCCCTGGAGGTGATCGCTGACGATCAGGATCACACCTCTGCCCTGCTGGCTCGTGGCGATGTGATCGGGTGCATATCGACCTCTGCCAAACCCGCCGATGGCTTCTTGGCCGAATGCCTGGGCGCCATGGAATACCGCTGCTATGCGACGCCAGCCTTTGCCTCCACGCACTTTCCAAACGGGCTCACAGTGCCTGCTGTGCTCTCAACACCGGCGGTGTTGTTCAACCGCAAGGATTCGCTGCACGACGAGTTTCTGAAAAGGCATTTCGGGTTCGCTGTTGAGCGGTACGCCAGACACTACCTGCCCTCGCCTGTCGCCTTGCTCGAAGGGGTTGCCATGGGCGCTGGCTATGGCCTGATTCCCAGCTGGCAGGCGGCACCCTTGGTGGAAGCGGGACAGCTCGTGGACGTCTGCCCCAATGAGCGGGAGATGGTGGACCTGTTCTGGCACCACTGGGACCTCGAACCACCGATGGCCAGTGACATCACTGCCCTGATCGTCAAGGTGGCCAGGAACAGCCTGGAGCCTTCGGTCGGGTTCGAGCCATCAACGGCGCAGGCTGAAGAATCGGCGAGCCAACCCTCCGGCCGCAAAGCGGAACCACAGGGCGGTGCCAGCGGACAAGAGGCATCCGAGCAGCAGTGACACCACGTCGGTGTCTTCGCCATACTGCCCCAACCAGCCCGCCAGATGCACGGCGACTGACGCAGTAAAGCCAACCGCCACGATCCACCGTGCTTGCTGCGGCGGTACGACGATGCCTGTAACCATGGTGGCAAAGCAAACGCCGATGCTGGCGATGTAGACCACGTTGACCGACACCATGGTGTCCACAATGCCCTGATCACGTGAGGCCAGCAACGCGCTCAAACCCAAGGCAATCAGCGCAAACATCGGGTGACCCGCAGAACGACTGCCGGAAGCGGTGCAGGCCAGTGCTTCCGTCATGGCACGCAAGATCGCTGCGCCTGAACCCAACGCAGCCACGGACAGGGCGATGAGCATCAGCTTGTCTGCGCCTTGCCCCACCGATCCAGCGACCTGACCCAGCACCCAGGGAACCACCTGCTTTGTGTCCGCCAAGTCGCCCAACATGCCACCACTCTGCATGGAGACCACCACGGCCGACGGCAAAAAGGCAATCACAAAGAGCAACAGCCCTGCAAGAACGCAGCCGCCCACGGCGGCCAAGGGTGAGCGCGCGGCCAATACGAATTGCTGGTAGTCGGCACCGGTACACACCAACAAGCCGACGGCCAGAGATATAGCCACCACGCGGAATGGACTGAAGGTGGACAGGTCTTCGGAAAAAGCGGAAATCGCCTGCAGGTAGACGCCCAAGCCGTTGGCGACGACCAGCGCGTAGACCAGGACAGCGGCGCTCGCAAGAAGACACATGGCGAACAGCGCCGATGCGAACCGCAGGTCCAATCGCGATGCGCCGTAGATCAACAGCAAGATCGTCATGTAGCTGTGTGCCTGTTCAAGGCCCAACAACTCCAGCACCGCAACGCCGCCTTGAATCTGGGCAGCCAGCACGCCCGACATCCAGATCAATGACAACAACGCCACCACGCCCTGAAGCTGCTTGCCATAGGCACGGCCAAACAAATCCCAGACCGGAAGCCCAGTTGCCCACAGTTGCCAGGCGAACACGGCCAACACCAGCATGCCAAAGCCGGTGGCTACCCCATAGATGCTGCCTGCCATGCCATGGGAAAGTGCCAGTTCGCCCGACCCGAAAAGGAACCCAATCCCGTAGCTGGCCGAGACCAGGAGTGCCGCAACCTGCAAGCTCCCTAGCGCCCTGTTCATGGAACCCGCCCTTGCGTCTGCCAGGCGCCAGTGACTGGATCAGCACCGGTGAAATAGGCAGAACAGACCTTGCCGCGATCCCGAAAGACTTCTTGCCCCTTCAGCAACTGATGCGCCTCGGGCAGTCGGTAGTAGGGCACCGCTGGCAAGAGGTGATGCGTGAGGTGGTAGCCATTGTTGCGCGGGTGGATCAGCCAGCGCCAGAAACCGTGGCAAGCCATGTCACGCGTAAAGGTGAACACGCCACCCGGCCGAAGGCCGAAGTGATCACACATCTCTCGGATGGTGGTGATCAGATGGAATGCTGTCGCCCTGGCCAGCAGCCACAGCACCAGGAAGGTGATCGTGAAGTCGAGGC
>JAABRC010000315.1 GCA_011391115.1 Candidatus Egaibacter danicus
TCAAAGGTCTGACAGCACAACGTCTGGCCGCCCTGAACCACGGCACCTTCAAGTCACCCATCCCTGGTCGCGAAGCCCAGGACGTGCTGCGCAAGTGCCGCGATTGGGCATCTGAAATTGGCGAGATCAAGATCACCGAAGACCAAAATCCGGTGGTGTCGATCCAGGTCACGGGCGTGGACATTGAGCCCATCCTGAGAGCAGCCGAGGCCAATGACAACGCGGGAAACCGACGCAAGAAGATTCGGGAGTCCCTGTTTGCCGAACTGGGCATTCCTGATGATGGCGCCCTGTTCACCACCTACGAAGTGGAATTGCTCTACGAAAACGTGCGCGAAATGACCGATGACCGCCTTCGCGGCCGGTCTGGCGCGTGGACCGTGATCCTGGATTTTCCGTTTGATGAGCCCAACCGTAGCCCTGCAGACGACATCGCCCGCTTGGATGCCTACCGGGGTGGCGATACCAAAACCTTGGTCTGGCTGCCCTCGTTTTTCAGCAACAAAGCCCTTGCTGATCTGGGGCGCCAGGTGATCTTGAGCCACATTCTGTCGGGCGACCGGTTCGACAGCTATGCGTCGCACCTGAGTTTTGTCGATCGGGTGCAGGCCAAAGCCTTGGCCAAGAATCAATTGGACTCATTACGCGGCAAGCTGCGCAGCCAATTGGAAGTGGCCTTTGGTATCAGTTCTGAGCCGCGCGATGCGGTGACCAATGCCTTGACGTCTGACCAACAATTTCAGTCTTTGGACCCAACCCTGTCGCCACGGCCGCCCGTTGGCGCCAACTTCAAGGAGGCGCTTGAGGCGCTTTTGGGCCAGCTGTTCGCACATCAGTACCCCGCCCATCCAGAATTTGACACCGACATCAAACCTGCGGTCATTCGCAAGATTTGGCCGGAGGTGCAACGCGCCATTGAAGCAACCGACCATCGAGGCCTGGTGCAGGATTCAGCCACGCGCCGCCTGGTTCGTTCGGTGGTGAACCCGTGCCGATTGGGACAAATGGGCGAAACCCACTTGCTGGTTGAAGACCACTGGCGCTCTCGTTTTGCGCAAAGCCATGCCCGTGATGGCGGTGGCCCGATGACCGTGGGCCAATTGCGCAAATGGATCGACTTGCCAACCCCGATGGGGCTGCCCCTGGAATTGCAGAACCTCATTATTTTGAGCTTTGCAGCACTGACCAACCGTCGCTTTATTTTGCGCGGTGGTCCCGTGGAACCCACCATTGACAGCGTGGCCGACGAACTTGAACTGCGAGAGCAATCGCTGCCAGATTCAAGCCATTGGACAACCGCAGTGCAGCGCGCCGCCAGCCTCTTTGGCTTGACGCTGCCGCAAACCCTGAATGCGGGAAATGTGGGCCGCCTGGTTGATGATGTGCGTCGCGAAGCCACTGGCAAACGCGATGCAGTCAGCAAACTGGTGGTCGCAGTGCGCGACCGAGCCACGCGCTATGGCGCGTCAACTGCTGGCCGTGTGCGCACCAGTGAGTCAGCCCAGGCCTTGTTGGCCACACTGCAGGCAGCGACCGATGCAGAACTGGTGCAGGCCTTTGCCAATGCTTCCATTGAAACGTCTGACGCTGCGGTTGGGCGCAGCTTGGGCCAGGCCCAGACTGTGGCCGATGCGCTGAACAACGCAAATTGGACCATTTTTGATGCCATGCGTGATCTGCAAGACCACCGGCAAGCGGCGGCTGCATCCCTATTGACCAGGCTGACTGAAGTGCTGTCGAGTGAAGAACACGTGATTCCGCTGAAATCAAGGCTGGAAGAGCTTGAGCGCGACGCCGTTCGATTGCTGACCGTTGCGGTAGCTGCGCCCTCACCTGCGGCACCCACAAGCACACCAGCGGGCGCCGCAACAGTGCCACTGCCAGCGGTACCAACACCGACGCCGTTCACAGGTACGGGTACTGCGCCTGCGGCACCCGTTTTGGTGGAGGAAGCTCAAAAGGCAGACCTGGATACGGAAGCGGCAGCCAGGGTGTTGAAAAGCCTTCAAGATCGACTGCAAGGCGACCATGAGCTGGAGCTGAGTTTGAGCTGGCGCATTCAACGCCGGAGCACCTTGCCATGACGGTGTCAGTGTCCCAGATCACCGCCCAACTGGGGGCAGTGTTGGCGCGCGAACCCAGTGCCTTGGCCATAGCGATCAAATCGGCTACCAAACAGGCATGGCCTGACGAGATTCCCCACCGCGGACGTCGCTTCGCGCTGCGCTGGTGCGACTCCATGCTGGCCATGCGTGAAGCCTTGACTGATGCCGAACAAACAGACACCGCGGTGGCCGGCCTGGTTTTGCTGACGCCGCTGAACACCAACGAGATTGCGGAAGACATTACCGCGCGCCTGGCGCGCGGCCGCGTCTTTCAGCCAGAGGGCTGGGAAATGGTGCGTCAGCTCTTTGGTGCAAAAGAGGTTGATGCCAGGTTGGGACGCTATTCGTGGATGCCACAAGTGCTGGTGGATGGCGCAGCGCAAGGTGCCTACATACCAGTCGCAAATGGCTTTCTTGACCTGGAAACCGCATGGAAGGAGCTGCTGCAACGCTTCCTTCAACTTGATACACCGCGACCGGATGCCACGGCTCTGCTTAAATGGACGATGCAACCCACGACCGATGCGTCCATCAACTTGCTGCCAGCCAACGCGCAGCCGGATGCCCTGAACTGGTTAAGTGAATCGGCTGGCATTGCCGGAAAAATGGTACTGGCATGTATTGAAGCCGGCCGAACAGGCGATGCCATGGCTCTGGGTTTGGTGTGTGGTGTGTTGTATGCCAAGGCGGGTGAGGGACAGTCCGCTTTGGGCCACGCTGCCATCCGGCTTGAGCGCTTTGTCAATGATGCCCATGTGGGTGTGGTGGAAGGTCGCGCCTGGGCGGAAGCTGCCCAACAACTGGCTCGCGAGGGTGGCTCTGACCTGTATCGGTCGGCCCTGGACCGCGCAGATAATTTATTAACTGACCTGCGCGTTGGCGAATTTGCGCATTTGAGCGATGTTTTGCCGATGGGTTTTGACCAGCGCATGCGCACTTTTGCAGCGACGCTGACCCAACATGCGAAAACGCCAACGGAATCAACTTTGACAGCGGTCGAAGAAGCCGCGAACCGCGTGCTGACGCACGTATTGGCTACCGCTCAAATTCAGCGCGCTGACCGGGTGGAAATGGCACGACGCATGGCGCGCTGGCTGGTGCGACCAGTAACGACTGCCTCCTCGGTGGCCGATTTGGTCTGCTGGCAAGCGGATGAAGGCTCATTTGTGGATTGGGCTCGCTTCAGGCTGCTGGGTGGCGATGAACTGGTGGAGGTGTCGCAAGCGTATGAAGCGGTGCGCGGCGCCGCCATCACCCGCCGCAATGCACTGGGTCAACGGTTTGCCCAGTCTTTGCAGCGCTGGAATGCGCAGGCACCTGGACCTGCGGGGCGTATCGTGCCCTTGGAATCGGTGCTTGAGCGCGTGGTGGCTCCATTGGCGGCAATACAACCGGTGCTGTTGCTGGTGG
>JAABRC010000316.1 GCA_011391115.1 Candidatus Egaibacter danicus
CACCTCTGCTCGGCGGCGCTTGGCTTCATTTTCATCGATAAGGCCAGCATTCAAGTCAGCATCTACCGCCATCTGCTTTCCGGGCATGGCGTCCAAAGTGAAGCGTGCCGAGACCTCGGCAATGCGTTCCGAACCTTTGGTCACGACAACGAAGTTGATCACCACCAAGATGGCAAAGACGATCAGACCGACTGCAAAGTTACCGCCGATCAGGAAGTGTCCAAATGCCTCAATGACAGCGCCCGCTGCCCCGGGACCGGTGTGCCCCTCCAGCAGCACAACGCGCGTCGATGCGACGTTGAGCGACAACCGCATGAGTGTGGTGAGCAGCAGAACCGACGGAAATGCTGCGAAGTCCAGTGGCCGGATCATGTACGCAGCCACCATCATCACCATCAGAGCAACCGCGATGTTGATGGTAAAGAATGCGTCCAGCAGCAGTGGCGGCAATGGCAATACCATCATGGCGAGAATCGCAACAACCAGCATGGGCGCCGACGCGCCCTGGATCAGGTTGGTGTTGGTGCCGAACCACTGTTGCAATGATTTGAGCGACGTGTTCATGCGTGGGCCATCCCGATGGTTTTGGCCAGAGGATCAAGTTCCGCTGGAACAAAGGGCTGGCTCAATTCACCAGGCATAGGGCCATCGCCGCGCATCGCCGCGCGCAGCTTGTAGACATAGGCCAAGACCTGCGCTACCGCGGTATACAGACTGGATGGAATGTCCTGATCGAGCTCTGAGTTGGCGTATAGGGCTCGCGCCAGCATGGGCGACTGCAGTACGGGAATGGCATGGTGCTTGGCGATGTCGCGAATCTTCATGGCCAGCAGATCCGCACCCTTGGACACGACTTGAGGTGCCCGCATGGTTTTTTCGTCGTAACGTATGGCGACGGCAAAATGGGTTGGATTCATCACGATGAAATCGGCCTTGGGTACCGCATTCACGCTATTCCGCTGGGCCATTTCACGTTGCTTTTGGCGAATTTTGGCCTTGATGTGGGGGTTGCCGTCGGACTCTTTGCCCTCTTGTTTCATCTCCTGGTGAGACATTTTCATCTCGTCCTTGTGAAGAAATGTTTGCAAAGGAACATCGACCAATGCAGCCATCAGAACGACCAGAAGCATTAGCCCCATGCCGCTGGTAAGCCATTGCGTCAGATGCCGTATGGCTGAAGTGGACGGCTGCAACACAAGAGAAGATACGGTCTGCATGCCGGAGCCCAAAAATGACGCGGCAATAGCAAATAGGACTCCTGTCACGAGAACCATTTTGGCCACTGACCAGGCCTTCTTTTTGGTGAACAGATTTCCAAAACCACTCAGCGGGTTGACGCGACTGAAGTCCGGCATGACGGGCTTGAGGCTATTGACCCAGCCCCCGGATGCAACGGATGAAAGGATCGTGGCGGCGGTGATGATTGCCGCGAACGCAGTGCAACCAGCGACGCCGATACTGGTTGCGTCAGCCAAGCGTTGCGACATGCTGCCGGTCTGCATGACGGCAGCTGCGTCAAAAGACAGCTGCTGGCCCATGCTGTGCTGCAGCCGATCAAACAGAATGGGAGCTAAAACCAGCAGGCTGGCAGCGCCTGCGCCCAGCACGGCGAGGTGCCTCAGATCTTCTGAGCGACTAACCTGACCGTCATCCTTCGCCTTCTTGAGTTTGCGCTCAGAGGCGGGTAGGTTGCGATCTTGACTGCCTGGTTCCATGGTGGGGCTCTGTAGTTGCCACCATTGTCGTGAGCGCCCCCCGAAACTAAAGACTCAAAAGAGGGGATATCCCCGGCTACTTCAAACCCATTTTGGTCAGGATGTGGTTGACCTTATCTTCCAGAGTGGCTTTGGTGAAAGGCTTGACAATATAGCCAGCTGCGCCTTGCTGTGCCGCGAGGACAATGTCTTCCTTGCGGGCCTCGGCGGTCACCATCAGTACGGGGAGGTGTTTGAGCTTCTCATCCTTCTTGATTTCGCCCAACAACTGAAAGCCATTCATATTAGGCATGTTGATGTCGCTGACAACGAAATCGAAATTGGAGCTGCGAAGCTTTTGCAGTGCCACTACGCCATCTTCCGCCTCGTCTGCGTCAACAAACCCACTCTCTTTGAGCAGATTTCGCACGATTCGACGCATGGTGGAGAAGTCATCGACGACTAAAAATCGCAGTTCTTTTGACATGGATTACCCTTTCCCGGGTGATTTTTGCATATTGCTAAGTATCACCGAATTTTGCATGGAATCAACGCGCTGGTTGCGCAACTATGGCGGTTTCCGTATCACCGTCCAAATCCACGGGTATTCGTTCTCCACCCAAGAGTCTTTCTTCGGCGTCCTTCGTCATGACCAAAATGCTGATGCGGCGATTGCTAGGACTCAAGGGGTCGGTCGGATCCAGGAGAAGGCTGGACGCCATCCCGACTACGCGGGCCAGTTTGTCTTCAGGCATGCCGGCATTGGCCAGCTCCCGGCGCGAGGCATTGGCGCGATCGGCGGACAGTTCCCAGTTGCTATAGCCCTTGCCTGCGTTCCCGTAGGCGCTGCGGTCGGTGTGACCGTCCAGGCTGATCTTGTTCTCTACGTCCAATAGCGCCGTGCCGATTTCACGCAAAATGTCGCGCATATAGGGTTTTAGTGCGGCGCTGCCACTGTCGAACATGGGGCGCTTCTGGTCATCTACGATTTGAATTTGCAAGCCGTCCGGAGTGATTTCAAGCCGAATTTGTGAAGCGAACTCGTTCATTTTTGGGTTACTGGAAATGGCTGCTGCAATTTTTGCGCTAAGTGCTGCTAGCATTTTTGCGTCGCGTTTTGCGGCCTCAGACTTCTTTTGATCGCCCGACATTCTTTTTGCGCGCTTGTCGGCACCATCGCCGCGTTTGGTCTGGCCGGAGCTTTGGGTCAGGTCGTTCCCACCACCATTAATCACACTGGCACTGGCACCTGCTCCACTGCCACCTTGCATGGCGACCTTCATGGGAGACTGAAAGTAATCTGAAATCCCCTTTTTGTCGCCCTCTGATGTGCTTCCCAGAAGCCACATCAATAGGAAGAACGCCATCATGGCGGTCACAAAGTCTGCATAGGCGATCTTCCAGGCGCCCCCGTGCACGGCGTGGCCACCCTTTTTGACCCGCTTGATAATGATGGGCTGCAGCTTTTTTGCGTCCCCTGCCATGTTCAGGTTCCCATGGTCTTATTTCTTGCCCTTCACATAGCTTTCCAGCTCAACAAAGGTTGGGCGCTCCGTCGAATAGAGGACCTTTCGTCCAAACTCGATGGCGGTCGATGGGTTGTAGCCTTGCATGCTGGCCAGAAGAGTCGTTTTGATGCACTGCAATTCTTTTCCGCCCTCATCAACCTTTTGCTCCAGTACGCCAGCCAATGGCTCTGCAAATGCGTAGGCAAGCAAAATACCCAAAAAGGTGCCGACCAGGGCAGATCCGATCATGCCCCCGAGTACGGCAGGTGGCTGACCCACCGACCCCATGGTGTTAACCACCCCCAGCACGGC
>JAABRC010000317.1 GCA_011391115.1 Candidatus Egaibacter danicus
TGCCAGGCCGGCCTGCCCTTGAGCAGCGCCTGGTAGTTCTCGCGCAGCGCCTCGGGTGGCAGGAAGGTGCCATCCACATCGAGATTCTCGTCGAACGGGTAGTTGATGGCGCCCGGGACGTGGCCGGCCACCGGGTCGAGCGGTTCGAACTCACCGCTGAAGCGGCGATCCGGACGCGCATCGATGATGAGCTGGTCGCCCGTTTTCGACGCGTGCATGATTTCGTCCGCCCCCACGATCTGCGTCGGTTCGGGCAGGCAGGCGCAAGCCGCCTTGTGCAATTCGGGCAGCTCGGCATTGACCGGGCGCTTCTCGCGCAGCCACTTGGGATAGCCGCCATCCAGCAGGGCCACGCCGGGGTGGCCGAGCCAGCGCAGCATCCACCACAGCCGCACCGCCATTGCGCCGTAGCTGTCGTCGTATACCACGACCTGCTTGTTGACGCCGATACCCCACTCGCAAAGCCTGGCGGTCAGCACGTGGGGATCGGGCAGTGGGTGGCGGCCGGTTTTTTCGCTGACCGGGGCCGACAGGTCGTCGTCCAGATGCACGTAACGTGCCCCCGGGATATGGGCTTTCTCGTAGGCCTGTCGACCCGCCCCGGGATCGGTGAGGGTGAAGCGGCAGTCGAGAACGACCCAGTGGGGGTCGTCCAGATGCGCGGCCAGGTCTTCAGTGGTAACGAGCGTGTTGGAAAACATGAATCGAACCGTGAAAGGTGAACTGCAAGTCAGGAGCGGGCAGCGTGGCGTTCGCCCCGCTGCCCGCTCAACGGAAGCACGCTGCCTGGATCAGTAGCCACCCTTGCCGAAAGGCTTGGGCAGGCCAGCAATGCGCGCGCCCTGGCGAGCCGGCATGTTGGGGAACAGTTCATACAGCTTTTTCTTCCAGTCCACGCCTTCGTGCATTTCGTCGAGTTCGGCGACCATGTTGCGGAAGTTGGGGGTCTGGCCGTCATCCCTGTACTTGTCGCGCAGGTAGTTGATGACCTGCCAGTGCTCGTCGGTCAGCGTGATTTTCTCGGCTGCGGCGATGACCGGGGGCACATCGTCGCTGAAGTCGGCTTCCAGCAGAAAATCCTCATCGCCGGTTTCGAGCTCTTTACCATTTACAACATAAGACATGTTTTCTCCTTTCGGGTTGGTTGTTTAAAGATTCGCCGGAAAGACCGGCGTGGGGTTTAAGCGACCGGCAGTACCACTGGTGCGATGGACTTGTGCGGAATAAATATCCCGCAGCCCAACATTCGGTTGCGTCCCAGCCCTTCGTCCTGCAGTTGCAGCGACTTGTGTGGCGGTACGTCGTGCAGCATCAGGCTGAAGCCATGCAGTGGGCCGGATGTGCTTTGCAGGGTTTGCTGCTTGCCACAAATGAAACCGCAGCGCAGATGGAAATGACCATCCAGCTCACGCATCACGTCCTGCACGAATTGTTCTTCACCCGTGCTGCCGGTGTCAACAAAGTGCGCATAGATATTGGCGAAGGCGGAAAACTCCCGGGTCTTGAAGCGGCCGAGCTGCAGGGCGTGACCGGCCAGATCGAGCGTCTGGCCGACCAGCTGTTGCATGTCGTCGACCCGTGCCTTGGGCACGCGCAGGAACAATTTGCTGCGCCGGTTGAGATTGAGCGAGACGTCGCCGCTGTTGGTTTCGGCACCTTTCAGGTGCTGGACACCGATACGCGTGTCATCCGCCATCCATGGCAACAGGCTCTTCAGCGCGTCGGCTAGTAATTGCGCATTCTCGGTCGGAATGGTGGTGCCAACCAGATCGAACTGCAGGTCGATCATCAGCGGCGTGTACTCCTCGGGCTTGTTTTCAGGCCAGCCAGCGCCAACCCAGCTCATGGCGCATCTCCCGCATGGTCCCTGGCCCAGGTCTGCATCAGTTCGGCCCATTTCTGCGCACTGGCCGGATCGATGTCGAATATGGTGAAACGCTTGTGCTCGCGGATGCGGATGCGCAGAAACGGTACGCCGCCCGCCTCGTGGGCCAGGTGCTGAAACTCGATTTCCTGGCCGCCAAATGGCAACCGCATCTTGTCTAGGGGCGTAATTTCAGGCATGTAAGCTTCTTCACATGTAGCTTCGGAAATTGGCTGGCATTGCGTATTGGGGCGCGCAACGAGCCAAGTGTTGCATGAATAGGGGCGCCGCGCCGTATTTCAACCATGCACATGGCAGGGACTTGCGTTGGCAACAATATTTACATACTCTTATGGGTCACTGTTGCGGCTGTGTAATGTCTCATTGTTTTTCTGAATGGGGCATTACCGCGTTGGGGAGATTTAACTACTCCTTGTGGGTAGTATGGCTCCCCCCTCAATGGGGTGGGTGTTTTACCCATGAGAATGATGGCGGCGCGGCCGTCTAGCCAATAGGATGCTGAAATACCGTTAAGCTCACGGCTCAGCGGGCATTTCGAATTTTTCTAGGAGAGAAGATAATGGCAAAGCAAATGATTGATACGCCCAATCTGGACGCGCTCGAAAGTGGCCCGTGGCCCAGCTTCGTGACCGGACTGAAGCGTCTGGCCAAGGATAACGACATGATGGTTGACCTGATGGGTCAGCTGGAAACGTCCTACCAGCACATGAAGGGTTACTGGAAGGGTGGTACGGTCGGCGTGTTCGGTTATGGCGGCGGCATCATTCCGCGTTTTACCGAGCTGAAGGACGAAAACCACAATCCGCTGTTCCCCGAGGCCGCCGAGTTCCACACCCTGCGAATCCAGCCCCCGGCTGGCATGCATTACACTTCCGACCTGCTGCGCAAGTTCTGTGACGCCTGGCTGGAAACCGGCGGGTCGGGCCTGATTGCATTCCACGGCCAGTCCGGCGATGTCATGCTGCAGGGCTGCAACACGGCAAACGTCCAGCCGGCTTTCGACAAGTTCAACGAGATGGGCTTCGATCTGGGTGGCGCCGGTCCTGCGCTGCGTACCTCGATGTCCTGCGTTGGCGCTGCCCGCTGCGAAATGTCCTGTTTCGACGAAGCCAAGGCCCTGCGCACCGTCATCAACAACAACATTGACGACATGCATCGCCCGTCCCTGCCGTACAAGTTCAAGTTCAAGTTCTCCGGTTGCCCGAACGACTGTGTCAATGCCATTCAGCGCTCCGACATGGCCACCATCGGCACCTGGCGCGACAACATCCGCGTCAACGAAGCGCAGGTTCAGGACTACTACAAGGCGCACGGCATGAATGATCTCGTCAATGACGTGATCAGCAAGTGCCCGACCAAGGCCATCACGCTGGTGTCCTCCGACAAGTTCAAGGCTGCCGACAATGTGTCCGCCGCCAAGCTCGGTGACGGCAACACCCTGTGTATCGACAACAAGAACTGCGTGCGCTGCATGCACTGCCTCAACGTCATTCCCGGCGGCCTGCTGCCCGGCAACGACAAGGGTGTCACCATCCTGGTGGGCGGCAAGAGCGTGCTGAAGATCGGCGCGACCATGGGTACCGTGGTGATCCCGTTCATGAAGCTTGAATCCGACGAGGATT
>JAABRC010000318.1 GCA_011391115.1 Candidatus Egaibacter danicus
TAAAGTGTGACCACTCGCAACCTAGCCACAAACCAAGCGCGCAAGGCGGATAATGGATAGGAAATTCAACCGCGTGAAGCCAAGTATGGCACGGGTTGTGGGTTCCCAATTATCTTTGACTTATGCAGTTTGAGCCGTCGCGGTAGCTGAATGTTGAGACCTCTGGCGCACAGTCGACTATGGATCTGCCGCGCACGCAGCCTACACCTCAGCGCAGTTCAATCGCCTTTTTCTCACACCGTCCGCAGGTAGCGCGCCGGTGGGCGCCTGGGCAGCACGGGATTGGCAGGCACGGGCTGGGTTGGGAACGCACAGCCCAGCGGCACCACACCAGGTGCGCCCTCCCCCGTGGGGGTCGGCTCAGCCTGCGCCGGTGCCGCCATAGCCGTCACCGCAGTTCTGAGTGGCGAGTTCGGTCGATGTCAGCATTCTGGACTCAGATAGGTTTACTTGCGCGCCGGCGGCACATCCGTGCAACTGCCATGCGCAATCTCCGCCGCCATACCAATAGATTCGCCCAGCGTGGGGTGCGGGTGGATGATCTTGCCGATGTCCACTGCGTCTGCGCCCATCTCGATGGCGAGGGCGATCTCGCCGATCATGTCGCCAGCATGCGTGCCCACCATGCCGCCGCCCAGGATCTTGCCGCGGCAGTACGCTTCGGGGCTGTCATCAAACAGCAGCTTGGTGACTCCTTCGTCGCGGCCGTTGGCAATGGCTCGGCCGGATGCGGTCCAGGAGAACAGGCCCTTCTTCAGTCCGCCACAAAGCCGGTAGCCTTGACGACCCGAGCCCAGCGTTCAGTCTCGCGACTTATCTTGCCAAGGAACATGTCACCGCAGAGATCCTTCGACACACTGAGGCCAGCCGTATTCATGCGCGCATTGAACTCAGGACTTGCAGTCATCTGCTGGTGGGCATCGGTTAACCGCTTGACGATAGCCGGAGGCAGGTTTTTTGGGCCGGAGAAACCGAACCAGACAGTGGTAGCAAGCTGGGGCAAGCCCACTTCGCCCACCGTAGGCACATCGGGCAACGCGGGTGCGCGCTGCTCTCCTGTGGTGGCATGGGCAATCAATTTGCCAGCCTTGATGTGGGGGCCGGCCGTAGCGATCTGCACAAAACCTAACGGTGCCACGCCACCAATCATGTCGGTTATCTGCTGCGGGCTGCTCTTATAGGGGATGTGCGTCATCTCGGTCTTCAAGGCCTCGCTGAGCTGATATCCCAGAAAGTGCGCCGGCGAGCCGGGTGAGTAGGACGAGTAGTTTGCAGGTGTTTTCTGCGCCTGCACCCATTGCGAGAGTTCCTTGTAGTTTTTTGCACCAAGGCTCGGATGGCTGGCCAGTACCAGCGCCGCTTCCACCCCCTGGCAGATCTGAGTGAAGTCGGCGCCCTTGTAGCTGGCCTTGGGGTTGGCGTTTGGCGTAATAGTCATCATGCCAGCGGTATTGACCAATAGGGTGTAACCATCGGCGGATGCGCGTTGAATCTGCTGGGCAGCAATCATGCCACCCGCCGCAGGTACGTTTTCCACGACAACGGGCTGTCCAAAAGCCTTGGCGAGGTAATCTGCCAACGCACGGGCATAGACATCAGGGGGACCACCTGGGGTGGACGGTGCCAGCAACTTGATGGATTTCTCAGGCCAGTTTTGCGCTTGAGCCCAAGGACTTGCAAGCGCAATCAGCGACATGAGCAAGAGCGTTGGGCGCGATGCTGTAATTTTGAATTTCATAGTGTCTCCTTGTTGGATTGGGGTGAAGGTTTTAGCGTTGTGGCATGTCTTTGACGGAATAGCCCAAACTCACAACCGCGTCGTCCGGAATGGCTGGTACGGTACTTTCCCAGGCCAGCCAAGCCTGTCGCATGGATCGCAGTTTTTCTGGATGCTTGTGTACCAGGTTGGCACGCTCGCGAGCGTCGGATGTGATGTTGAACAGGTATTCGTTCTCATCAACCTGGAGGTACTTCCAGTCACCATGACGCAGGGCGCGCTGACGGCGGTAGTTCATGCGCCAGTACAACGGGCGCTCGAATGTGTTCGCTGGCCCGGTTAGCACACTGGCCAGCGACACACCGTCGATGGGAAAGTCCGGGTGCGGCTGTCCACCGCCAAGCGCCAGCAGCGTGGCCGACCAGTCCATGGTCATACAGTGCTGACGGGTTTGCGTACCCGCAGCAATGACGGCAGGCCAGTGCGCGATCCACGGCACACGGATACCACCTTCGGTTAAATCCATTTTCCCGCCCACCAGTGGCCAGTTATCCGAATAACGCTCGCCGCCGTTATCGCTGGTGAAGACTATCAGCGTGTTGTCCAGAAGGCCTTGCTCACGCAGAGACGCAACAAGCTGTCCAATGCCTTCGTCCATATGGTGGATCATGCGGCGATAGCTCTCCACATTGCCCCCATCCAGGTGGAAAAGGTTGTTTGCGACCTCAGCCGCGATGTGCGCATCGTCGCGTGTTTCCCAGGGCCAGTGTGGCGCCGTATAGTGCAGACTCAAAAAGAAGGGTTTGCCCGCTTTGGCCTGGGGTGCCATACGCTGCACATAGTCCACCGCTCGGTTAGACAGCACATCGGTGAGGTAACCGATCTCACGATGCGACTCTTCGCCGATGTACAGGTCGTGGTCACCCTTGCCCGAGCAGTGGGTAAAGTAGTCCACGCCACCGGCCATGATGCCAAAGAACTCGTCATAGCCCGAGCGCAGCGGACCGAAGCCCGGCGGGTAGCCCAGGTGCCATTTGCCAACCAGCGCGGTGGCATATCCCGCCTCACGCAACAGCGCGGGAAGCGTGGGAATATGAGTGGGAAGCCCCAGTGTGGGGCTTCCCTTACTTTTGCTGCTGATGGGTTCCTCCATGCCCCCACGCAGGCGGTACTGGTAGCGCATGGTCATCAGGGCAAAACGAGTGGGTGAGCACACGGGTGAGTTGGAGTAGCCCTCTGTGAAGCGCAGCCCGCCTGCGGCCAATGCGTCGATATGCGGAGAGACCGGGCCGAATTGCGCCTGGCGACCGCCATAGCAGCCCAGATCGGCATACCCCAGGTCGTCTGAAACGATGAAGATGATGTTGGGTTTGTTCGCCATAGGGTTGCAGCTTAAGCAAGCATGAGCTATTTGTAAAATTGAAACAAATCATGTTTAACTAAAAAATATCTATGGATCCTCGTCATCTGGTTCAGTTGGCCACTATTTTGGAAAAAGGGTCCCTAACGCAGGCTAGCCGCTACCTGCACCTGACCCAGCCCACGCTGACTCACAATATGCAGACCCTGGAGATGCAGGCAGGCGGCACGCTGTTTGAGCGCAGCCGCTTTGGTGTGCGCAGTACGCCGCTGGGTGAAATGCTGGCGCGCGAGGGCCGAGCCATATCGCGCCGGCTCAAAGATGCGCAAGAGGTCAGCGCCCGCCACCGCAGCAGTTTCAAGAGCCAAATACGCGTGGGCAGCGGCCCCATCATTGGTGCCGCGCTCTTGCAAGGCCTGTCGCA
>JAABRC010000319.1 GCA_011391115.1 Candidatus Egaibacter danicus
GGCCCCTGGGGCCGGCCCGACATGGCGCTGTTTTTGTTCACCAAGGCCATTCTGGACGACAAGCCGATCGACGTGTTCAATTACGGCAACATGCAGCGCGACTTTACCTATGTGGACGACATTGTGGAGGGCGTGGTGCGCGTGCTCGACCGCGTGCCCGAGCCCAACCCGGCCTATGACACCGTGGCGGCCGACCCCGCCACCAGCAATGCGCCCTACCGCATCTTTAACATTGGCAACAACAACCCGGTGCCCTTGCTCGACTACATTGCCTGCCTGGAAGACGCCCTGGGCAAAAAGGCCGAAAAGCGCCTGCTGCCGCTGCAGGACGGCGATGTGCCGGCCACCTACGCCAACACCGATGCTTTGAGAGACTGGGTTGGCTTTGTGCCGGGCACCAACATCAAGGACGGCATTGGCCGCTTTGTGGCCTGGTACCGGGATTACTACAAGATTTAAGCCTCGGACGCAGACATGGATTCAGGCCTGGATTCAACGAGCAGCACAGAGACGGCTTCGGTCATCCTGCACAACGTCAGCAAGATTTACCATCTTGATGCGGTCGAAGTGCCTGCGCTGACCGACATCAACCTGGTGATCCGGCCCAACCGGTTCACCGTGCTTTCGGGCGCCTCGGGCAGCGGCAAAACCACCCTGCTCAACCTGATCGGCTGCATCGACAAGCCCGACACCGGCGAGATCACCGTGTCGGGCTGCAAGGTGGGCGAACTGAGCGACGACGCCCTGTCTGACTTTCGCGCCAAAAACATCGGCTTCATTTTCCAGAACTTCAACCTGCTGCCGGTGCTGAGCACCTACGAAAACGTGGAATATCCGCTGCTGCTGGCGGGGGCCTCGGCCAAGGTGCGCGGCGACCGGGTGCCCAAGCTGCTCAAGGCCGTGGGCTTGAGCGACAAGGCCAAGAATTTGCCGGGCCAGTTGTCGGGCGGGCAGCGCCAGCGCGTGGCCATTGCCCGCGCGCTCACGCGCAAACCCAAGGTGGTGATTGCCGATGAGCCCACCGCCAACCTGGACAGCAAGACCGGCGCTTCCATTTTGAAACTGATGCGCTACATGGCTGAGCGTTTCCAGATTTCGTTCATTTTTTCGTCGCACGACCGTGATGTGGTCAAGGCGGCGGACGACATCATCTTTTTGAAAGACGGCGTGATTCAGGGCTTTCACAGCAAGGCCGAGGGGAGTGCGCCATGATGACCTTGTCGCTGGCGCTGCGCAACCTGCTGCGCAACCGGCGCAGGTCGCTGGCCACGCTGCTGGCGATGGCGATTGGTGCGACTTCGATACTTTTGTTCGGTGGTTTCAGCGCCAACATCAATTACATGATGCACACCCACCATGTCCGGGCTGGTGGTCACCTCCAAATCCAGCACCGTGACTTTTATCTTTACGGCAACGGGAATCCGTCCGCTTATGGCATTGCCGACTACACGAAAATCCTTGCGGACATTCAAAGCGATGAAGTCTTGCGCGATATGGTACTGGTCGCATCGCCCACCCTGCAGTTTGGTGGCATTGCTGGCAATTACGCTGCGGGCGTGTCGCGCACCATCATTGGCAATGGGTTTGTGGCTACCGACATCAACCGCATGAGGCTCTGGAACGATTTTCAGCTTCAAACCAAGGCAGCCCGGTTTGCGCTGGAGGGTGCGCCAGTCGACGCGGCCATCGTCGGCACAGGTGTGGCGAGGGTGTTGCAGTTGTGCGAGGCCTTGAAAATTGAACGCTGCCCCAAGCCCGAAAAGGAAGCCAGAACCGACGCGGCAGATTTGCCTGATGACATTGCCCAACTGAGCTTGCAGGAGGCCCCCTTGATGCCCGGCGACAGCGGTGCCAACTCCGGCAAGATAGAAGTGCTGGTGGTCAATGCCCGTGGCGCCCCCAATGTCACATCGTTGGAGGTGATACGTGCAGAAGAACAAGGCATCAAGGAGCTTGATGAGGTTTACGTGATGATGCATCTGGCGCAATTGCAGGCGTTGATCTACGGAGCGTCCCCCGCCAAGGCAACGTCGATCATGATTCAGCTGCGTCACACTGATCAGATTCCGGCCGCCTTGGAGCGCCTTGCGCCCATACTGGCCAAGTACTCCGCAAGCCAGCCGCTGGCCGTCCTCGATTTCCGGACGTTGAACCCTTTTTATGTGCAAACCATCCAAATGTTTGACACCATATTTGGGTTTGTTTTTGTGCTGATTGGTGCCATCGTCCTGTTTACGGTCAGCAACACCATGAACACGGCTGTCGTTGAGCGCACCGTTGAAATTGGCACCCTGCGCGCCATCGGACTGCGACGTGCTGGAATTCGCCGCCTGTTCGTCACCGAAGGTGCGATGCTTGGGGCCTTTGGGGCAGTGCTTGGCGTTGTGGTGGCACTGGTGCTGTCGCTGCTGGTGAATCAGTTGGGTATGACTTGGTGGCCGCCGGGCAATGTGGATCCCTTGCCTCTGACCATCACCGTGCTGGGCGAAAACCGCATGATTCTCGGCACAACCTTCGGACTTGTTTCTATTGCAATCCTGTCAGCATGGTGGCCTGCCTATCGGGCGGCAAAGCTAAATGTTGTAGATGCCTTGCGCCATGTTTGATTAGAAGATACCTTACGGTCATGAAAATAACACACTCACTTTTCCTTTTTTTGGCCCTCGGGCTGGGTTCCGCAGCCGCCGCACCGAGTGCTGACGAGATTCTTGCTGCCAGCGATGCCATTCGCAATCCCGGAAAATCCTTTAGTGTGACGGTGATCCTGACAGAATTTCAGGCTGGCAAGCAGGTTGACACCAACACACTCACTAGTTACTCCCGCACACAGGCACAGGACGGTCAGGTCGCAAGCCTGGTCAGATTTGTTCTGCCAGCGCGTGATGCAGGCAAACTGATGCTGAAAAATGGCAATGACATGTGGTTTTATGACCCCACCAGCAAGGCCAGTGTCCGCTTGTCGCCGCAACAGCGCTTGCTTGGGCAAGCCTCCAACGGTGACGTGGTGACCGTTAATTTTTCCAAGGATTACAAAGCAGCGCTGGTTGGCGAGGAAGAAGTCCAGGATGGTGAGCGCCAAAAGCGCAAAGCTTACAAGCTCGCCTTGAGCGCCGCCGCGCCAGATGTCACCTACGCCAGCATCGAGATGTGGGTCGATGCCGAAAACAGCCGTCCAATAAAGGCCCGCTTTTATGCCGAGTCCAGCCGCCTTCTCAAGACCGCCTACTACCGCCGCTATCAGCCCCAATTGGGTGCCGAGCGGCCTACTGAGACCGTGATCATTGATGGCCTGGATCCAAAATCGGTCACCATCATGCGTTTATCGGACTACGTGGCGCGCAACATTCCAGACACATGGATGCAGCGCGACTTTTTACCTCGCTTTCAACCGGACTAACGCTCATGAACATCAAGATGCCCAAGAATTCAGGCAGCGTCGTCATTGGGAAGCGCGCCGCAAGGCGGCAACCCA
>JAABRC010000320.1 GCA_011391115.1 Candidatus Egaibacter danicus
ATCTTGTTGGACGACGCAATGCCAAGGTCTTCGGCCTTGAACATTTCGATCAGGTAACGCGGGCGCGGAATACCCTGCGGTGCTGCACCGTCCGGGCCTACGAATGGCGCGTCGGTAAACAGGCCATAGGGCACGGTCGGTACCGGGTTGTTGATGGTGCCAGCACAGCTGCGGGCTGGGTTGGCGTTGTCTTCCCAATTTGCACCGCTCCACACGGGCATACCGCACTCGGTAGCGGCCAAAGCCGAGTAGATCCCCTGGCTGGCTATGCCCAGTGTTCGGCCACCATCATCGAAAGCGACATCGTCAACCTGGGGGTTGGCGGCCACCCAGAAGTTGCCTGCATCCAAGGCGCTCGTGGGGCGGGTGCCTTGCGGCCGCACTGCGCCCGCCGGCACACCCGCACCACAAGCTGCCGCACCGGCTGCGTTTCTGCAATAGGTGACGCCGTCAAACCGGATGCCCAAAATATCCCGCTCGGCATCGCGCAAGGCCATTTCTGCATACTCTTTGGCCAGAGCGCGGTCTCTGTCGTTGGCGGCCATCCGCTCTTCAAAAAGTGACCCCCGCATGGCCATGACGCCCAGCAGGGACAGCACGATCAGGAAGATCAGGCTGGTCACCAGCACGAAGCCCTTGTTGTGTTCTTGCTTCATGGCTGGCTTACAAAGGGGTTGCGTAGATGGCATTGCGCACCGACACCACCGAAGTGAAGCGTTTCCAGAGCCGGGCGTCACCCGCGGCGCGGGCAATGTTGGGCAGGAATGTGCCGTCCGCAGCGCGTTGGCAGGTTGGCCGGGTGGTTTGTAAATTCACCGTGCCTTGGGCAGCGGCCCCGCTGGTGGTCGCCGTGGCTGACACGATGCAGATTTCTACGGCCGTGACCCCTGCCCAGGCTTGCGCACTGGCCGCCACCTGGGTGGCACTCAGGTACTGAGCCTGACCACCGCCAGCGGCCTGCCTGTTTGCAGCCACACCCGGCGCAGACATCTGGTATCGCAAAATAAATTCCTCGACACCTGGGGCGATGTCTTGCGTTTGGTTGGCACCGGAACCCGCGCAACGAAGCTGTGACACGGCGCCTGCTGCAGGTAAAGGCAAAGAAAAGCGGTTGATCACCATGGTGCCTGCCGCAGGTGCTTGTTGCAGGCAGTCCAGGCCGTCGCCCGTGGCGGCGTTCGCAGCTATCAGACTGTTTGATACATTGGCCGGCGTGTTGGGTACCGCTTGGTAGGCTATTTGCAGCGTGTGCCGGGTTGCATTGGCAGCGCCACAGGTTTGAACGGCCGGCGGCGCAGCGGTCGCGATGGCATTGGGCGTGCCGTTCATGGCGCCGTCGCAACCAAACACCGGGGTAAGGCCCGGGAAAAACAAGCTCAAAGGGGCAGTGAGTGCACCGATCGCCGGATTGGGGTCTCTCACGTAGACATTCGCCAGCTGGTCGTTACCCGGGACGAACAAGGTGGCGGCCTGAGCGCGAGCGACGCCGCCCACAGGGGCAGGCGCCATGTCAAAAATATCCACATAGCCGGCCTGCGTGAGGTTCTGGCGCAAGGTGCGCATGACGATGGTGGCGGGGTCGTTCAGTTGCGATTGGTCTTCGCGCTGTCGCGTGAGGTTGTTTGAATTGACGTAGGCAGTGCCAATGGCCGTGAGAATCACCAAGCCAATGGCAAGTCCAATCAGGACTTCAATCAGTGAAGATCCGATTTGGTGTTTGGAGATCGTGACTGTTTTCAAGGCGTAACCCATATATTGAGGCAGCGAATACCGTCAAGTTGAGGTGGCGGACAGCTGGGGTCCTGCGCGTTGGCGCCGACCTGGGCGTCAATGTCTGTTTCTTGCTGGGCTTTTTCGCGCCACATCACGACGACACGCCGAGCGTTGGGCTCGGTGAGTCCGCCAGCGGCCACCTGAAAGATCGAGCCTCGCCCCTCAGGCATGTCGCGGGCAATCGACTGGCGCCACTCACGCAGGTCTCGTTGGGCTGCCTGGGCCGGTGTGCACACTGGTTGGCCGTTGAGCCCGCAAGCGGGATCTGCAGGCAAGACGTTGGCGGTTGCGTAATCGTCTGCGGCAATGTAGGCCGCTGCTGGGGTCGCGACTGCGGTGGCCAGGTTGGCCTGTGTCAGATTGGCGCTGTTGACCCGCATTTTTTCAATGATGAAGTCTGCTTGCACGAGGGCCTGGGTTCTCATGGCAGATGTTTGCTGAAAACGCGTAGATGCCAGCTGAAGGCCAGCCGCGCCCAGAAGGCCAACGGCCACCACCAGCATGGTGATGAGGACTTCAATCAGCGTCGCACCGCGTTGGCTTGATTTAAAGGTGTGCATGGTAATTTTCAAGCGCAAACCGCTTCAGAGACCCGGATGCGACCGGCACGGTTGATGCACAACCTTCGAGTCAAAGTATCAAAGCCTGCAGCCGCTGGTGTGATCGTGACTGTTGAGCCGGCAAATCCGTTTCCGGGGGTTCCGTTCGGCAAAAAATTGAATCGACCGCCCGGGTGGCTCGCTGTGATCGATACCCGGTCTTTTGGCAGTACATCTTGCAAGATGCGCTGGTCTGCGGCGTTAACGGCAGGACCCACCCGAACAATCCAACCGGCCGCGTAGTCGCTGGCAGTGCAGTTGGCTCCGTCGTTGCTGGGGCATACGGTTACTGGTGAATTCAGCAGCACAGCCTGGGACCGAGCGAATTGCAGAGAGAGGCTGAAATCGTTGATTGACGCGCGCACGGCGTTTCGGACAAGAAGTTGCGTCCAGCTTGGGACAGCCAGGGAAGCCAGGATGGCAATGAGCGCTACGACCACCATGATCTCAATCAGGGTAAAGCCTGACTGAGCTCTTGGCAGCTCTCTAGACCACATGGCATCTCTTTGAATCATGGTTCGACTCTATCGGGTAGCTGGTTCAGCAAGCGCCTCTCTCCGATGAGTAGATCGGCCGTCACGACAGGCGGCTTGAGGTGTATTTTCTTATGTGAGATCCGACACGTTCACCGTCGCACCTCATCCACAAGCGCCCGGAACTCGTCGATGTCTTCGAAGCTTCGGTAGACGCTGGCGAAGCGGATGTAGGCGACTTTGTCGAGCTTCTTCAGCTCTCGCATCACCATCTCGCCCAGGCGGGTGGCGGGCACTTCGCGGGCGCCCAGGTTGAGCAGTTTTTCTTCGATGCGTTCAATGGCGGCATCGACTTGCTCGGTGCTCACCGGGCGCTTGCGCAGGGCCAGCGCAAATGATGCCCTCAGCTTGGCGGGCACGTAGTCCATGCGTCGGCCGTCTTTTTTCACCACGGCCGGGAAGCTGACTTCGGGGCGTTCGTAGGTGGTGAACCGCTTTTCACAGTGTCCGCATTGGCGGCGGCGGCGAATGAAATCCGCGTCTTCCGAGACGCGGGTTTCGACCACTTGGGTTTCAAGATGGCCGCAAAACGGGCATTTCATGGTGTAAATAACCTCGTT
>JAABRC010000321.1 GCA_011391115.1 Candidatus Egaibacter danicus
GGGCGGCTGGGTGGCCTTCATCGACCACCAGTTGTTGCTGGACCCGGTCACACCCTCGCTGGGCATCTTCAGCGCTTTCCTGCTGTCAAGCCTGATGCACCACTTCTCCAGCGAGCGGCGCCAGCGCTTTGTCAAGCAGGCTTTTTCCCGCTATGTGTCGCCCAATCTGGTGAACTACATCGTGGATCATCCGGCAGAACTTGAACTCGGCGGTCAGCGTCAGGAATGCAGTTTCATTTTTACCGATCTGGTCGGTTTCACCACCCTGATGGAAAAAATCGATCCGTCGGAGGCGGTCGCGCTGCTCAATGCCTATCTGGATGACATGATCGCCATCGCGTTTCAGTTCAATGGCACGCTGGACCGGATCGTGGGTGATGCGGTGGCCATCATGTTTTCGGCGCCGGTGCATCAACCTGATCACCGGCAACGCGCTCTGAACTGTGCACTTGCCATGCAGCGCTTTGCCACCAAGTATTCGGATGATTTGAAAGCCAAGGGCGTGCCTTTTGGCCACACCCGCATCGGAATTCATACTGGCGAAGTCATTGTCGGCAATTTTGGCGGTTCGACCATTTTCGACTACCGTGCGCTTGGCGACCCGGTCAACACCGCGTCACGGCTTGAAGCCGTCAACAAGCACCTGGGCACGCGGGTTTGCGTTTCAGAGGCCACGCTGTCTGGCTGCACCGGGGTGGTCACCCGTCCGGTGGGACGCCTTGTGCTCAAGGGCAAGTCGAAGCCGCTGATGGTGTTTCAACCCATCCATGAAGGTTTGGAAATTCCGGGAGCGCCCCTGGTCGACCCGCAATATGCTGCCGCTTATGCCCTGCTGAAGCGGGACCCGGTCGCGGCACGCGTCGCTTTTGAGCAACTGGCTCAAGAGCGCGGCACCGATCCGCTGGTCCAATTGCACCTGCGCCGCTTGCAGGACAACCAGACCGGTGATCTGATTGTGATGACAGAGAAGTAACCGCCTTTGGTGCGGCTCAGCGCAAAGTCACCTCGCCGCGGCGATTGCGCGGTTCGGAGGTGTTGTCCGGCGTGGCAACCTCAAGATCGCGTTCGCCATAAGACTCGACCGTTAGTTTGAGGTCTTTGATACCGAGTTTTTCGAAATTTTTGGCCAGGACCTGCGCCCGCTTGAGCCCCAGGGCGTCGTTGCGCTTGTCGCTGCCCGTGGTGTCGGTGTGACCGATCAGCCATAGGTCAAGTGCCTGGCGCGCACGCGCCTTGGCCAGCACGCTGGGCAGCAGCGCTTTGGATTCCTTGGTCAGCCTCGTGCTGCCCTTGTGGAAATAAAAGACGAATTTCTCAGGGATGGCGGGGAGGGCAGCGATGGCAGAACCGAAGTCAGCCTTTATTTTTTCCCCGCTCACTTCAATCGGGGCACCATCCAGTGACACGGCCTGGCCTGCCTGGTTGAGTACCTTTTCTCCCTGCGGCACCTGCACCGTGACCCGTCCAACGCTGCCGTCAGGACTTGGAATCAGGACAACATAGGAGCCGGGACCCTTGGTCGCATACCTGGCCTTGATGGCGTCCACAGTTTCCACAACGGTCATTTCCATTGGGCACAGATCAGCCGGATCGACATGGTCACGGTCCTGACCCGCATCAGCTGCACTGGGCACGTCGGCGCGCTGAACGCCCAGTGCCGACACCAGTTGGCCCATGCCGGCCAGCGTGCGCGCCTGCGCCACCGCCTCGCCATGGCGGGCGTTGATGTAAGCGCGGTTGGCCTCATAGAATTCTTTTTGGCTGTCGAGCAAATCCAGCAGGGTACGCTGGCCGATGTCGAACTGCTGACGGTAAGCCTCGCGAGACTTTTCCGTGGCCAGCAGGTGCTGGTTCAGGTAGCGCTGCTGCTCACTCAGGCTGCGCATGTCACTGTAGGCGATGGTCAGGGTTTGGCGCACATCGCGGCAGGCCTTTTCCTGCAGGTCGCGTGCCTGGGCCTGCTGGTCTACTGCCTGGCGCTTTCTGGCGCTGTCGGAACCGCCGCGGTAAAGGTTGTAGTTGAGCACCAGTTCAACACCCTTGACATCGGTATTGCCAGTGGCACCCGAAAGGTTTTCGTCCCGGCTCGCGTAGCCACGCAGATCCACGCGCGGCATGAAAGCGGCTTGCCGCGTGGTAACGGCCTGTTGGTAGGCGCGCGCGTTTTCAAGAGCCGCGTTCAGGGTGGGACTGCCAGGCAAACCCTGTTGCAGCAGCAGTTCGGTGCTTGCAGGCACGCTGCCCAGTTTGAACGGCACGGGCAGGCTCGGCAGGTTGGCCGGGGGGCGCTCGCCGACCACACGCAGATAGCGCGCGCTGGCATCGTGCAAGGCGGTCAGTTCGGCCAGCAGGCTGGTCTCGGCCAGCGCCAGACGACCGCTGGCCTGTTCCACGTCGGCACCCCGACCCACGCCGCCTTTGGCGCGCTCTTCAACCAGCTGGGCCGATTGTTTGTGCTCGACGTAGTTCTGTGTGGCAGCTTTCACCTGTTCCTGGAATCGCGCCACGTCAATGTAGGCACGCACCGCCTCCAAGGCGATGTTCTCTGAAATTTCGGCCAGTTCGTAATAGCGGACCAGCTTGGCATAACCGAGGCGCTTGACCTCGCTGGGCGTGAACAGACCGTCGAACAGCATCTGGTTGAGCGTGAGTTGGGTGCTGTTGATGTTGTAGCTGCCGAAATCGGTGGAGGGGGTGGTGCGGCTCTCGCGACCCACCGAAGCTGTCAAATCGAGTTGTGGAAAATACCCGCCGCGTGCCGTCGCCTGTTCCTGTCCAGCGGCCTTGAAGCCGTTCCAGCGCGCCTGTACTTCAGGATTGGTCAATACCGCCTGGCGCGTGGCTTTGACCAGTCCTTCTGGCAGGTTTTGGGCTTGTGTGCCCAAAGTGGCCAACAGGGCCAGCGTCAATATTGTTAATTTTCGTTTGGCAGTCATGGGAGCCCCTGAAAAAATTGGTTTTATGAAAAAAATCAGTTGATCTTGGCAGCTTCTTCCACATTGACCAGAAACTGGGTGCCGCGCACACCAATGGTGCCGGTGGGTGTCTTGACGGTAACGGCTTCTGGCTTGAGTTTTGCGATCAGGCCCGAGACGTAATTCAGGCTGCCCTTATCGAGTCGGGTGCCCAGCTTGAGTTGTCCCTGTGCCGGTGCAAAAAGATATTCATCCACCGTCATTTCAGTGTCGGGACCAAACGACATCAAGGTGTTGTCCTTGAACGTCACCCCCATGCTGGACGCTTTGGCGGTCTTGAGCTGGCTGCCCAGATGCACGTCGGTGCCAACCTTTGCCTTGACGCGTTGCCCGGTTGTAATCACCCAGGCCTCACCAGTCACGGTCTTGACCGTGCCGACCGTTTCGGCCTGGACCTGAGACAGGCTTGCGCCCCAGGCTAGCATCAAAACCATGCCCGTAGTCAGAACTTTTCGAATGCCGTCTTTCATTTTTATCCACTCCTT
>JAABRC010000032.1 GCA_011391115.1 Candidatus Egaibacter danicus
GTCACCAGCGGGATGACCACCAGCGCACAAATAAGGTAGCCCCAGGTGGGTGGAATGCCCAGTGCCAGTTCCAGCGCGTAGGCCATGACGGCAGCCTCCAGCGCGAAGAAAATGAAGGTGAACGAGGCATAAATGAGCGACGTGAGGGTGGAGCCGATGTAACCGAAGCCCGCGCCGCGCGTGAGCAAATCCATGTCCACGCCGTAACGTGCCGCATACACGCTGATAGGCAGGCCAGCCAGGAAAATGATGAGCCCCGTGGCCACGATGGCCCAAAAGGCGTTCAGAAAGCCGTATTGCACAAACAGTGTGGCGCCTACCGCTTCCAGAATCAGGAACGAGGCCGCACCAAACGCCGTGTTGGCCACCCGCCATTCCGACCATTTCCGAAAGCTCTGCGGCGTGTAGCGCAGGGCGTAATCTTCCATGGTTTCACTGGCGACCCAGGCGTTGTAGTCGCGGCGGATCTTCACCACGCGTTGTGGCGCGTCAGTCAGCGGCGGTGATTCAGTCAGGTTTTGCACAGACGGAACGTGCAGCTTTCATGCCATGCGACCGCCGTCCATCCGGCATTTGGCGTACCCGCGCACAGAAACAGGGCACGCGCCTTGCTTAATAATGATCAATCCTCCCAAACACCGCTGGCCGCCACACGCCTGACCATCATGGAACTCACCCCCCGCGAAAAAGACAAGTTGCTGCTGTTCACCGCTGCGCTGCTGGCCGAGCGCCGCAAGGCGCGTGGCCTCAAGCTCAACTACCCGGAAAGCATGGCCCTGATCAGTGCCGCGGTCATGGAAGGCGCGCGCGACGGCAAGACCGTCGCCCAGCTCATGAGCGAAGGCCGCACCGTGCTGACCCGCGCCGACGTGATGGACGGCATCGCCGAAATGATTCCCGACATCCAGGTGGAAGCCACTTTCCCTGACGGCACCAAGCTGGTGACCGTGCACCAGCCTATCGTATGAACAACCCCCGGCTTGCCCACTGCGTGTGGCCGCTTGTTAACCGATCCCACTTACGGAGACTACGATGAACCCACGAGTCAAATTCGCTCTTCTTTTAATAGCTGCTTGCGCAATACCCACGGGGGCTATGGCCCATATTGGGGTTGACAACCATGAACATTCCGGGTTTTTGACCGGGTTTCTACATCCAATTGGCGGCATGGACCATCTGGCAGCGATGGTGTCTGTCGGCTTGTGGAGCGCACTGGCAGCGCGTCGGGCTGGCCCCGCGTTGCTGTGGGGCCCTCTGGGTTTTGCCAGCATGTTGCTGGTGGGTGCGCTCATCGGCCTGCAGGGCATCGCCATCCCGGCCGTGGAGCCCATGATCGCAGCGTCGTTGCTGGTAACGGGTCTTCTGGTGGTCAGCCGCTTGCGAGTGCCGGGTATCGCTGCGGCGCTCATCGTCGGCGTGTTTGCGGTGTTTCACGGTCTGGCCCACGGCTACGAACTGGCTGGCAGCCCCAGTGCCTTGCATACACTGGCCGGGATGCTGACCGCCACCGTGTTGTTGCACGCCGCCGGTTTGACGCTGGGCTGGGCCTTGCGCTCTACCCCCGTGTGGGTGCCCCGCATCGCTGGTGCCGCCGTGGTTTTTTTCGGCGGCGTGATCTTGTTGCAACTGGCCTGAGTGGCGCACAGGCGTAACGCACCATGACCCCCGGCGAAATCATCACCGACGAAGACGAGCACATCCTCAACACGGGCCGACGCACCGTAACACTGGTTGTCCAAAACACGGCGGACCGGCCCATTCAGGTCGGCTCGCACTACCACTTTGCCGAGACCAATGGCGCGCTGGGCTTTGACCGGGCTGCCGCACAGGGCATGCGGTTGAACATTGCGTCAGGCTCTGCAGTCAGGTTCGAGCCGGGGCAACAGCGCACCGTCGAATTGGTGGACTACGCGGGAGGCCGGATTGTGTATGGCTTTCGTGGACTAACACAAGGGAAACTCTGATGGCAACCATTGGCAGACGCGCCTACGCTGAAATTTTTGGACCTACCGTGGGTGACCGCGTGCGTCTGGCTGATACCAGCCTGCTTATTGAGGTGGAAAAGGATTACACCCTGGCAGCAGGCAGTTACGGCGAAGAGGTGAAGTTCGGCGGTGGGAAAACCATTCGCGATGGCATGGCGCAGTCGCAGAAAATGCGCTCTGAAGGCGCCGTGGACTGCGTGATGACCAACGCGCTCATCCTGGACCACACCGGCATCGTGAAGGCGGACATTGGCCTCAAGGGCGGCCGTATTGTCGCCATCGGCAAAGCTGGCAATCCTGATACACAGCCCGGCGTGGACATCATCATCGGCCCCGGCACCGAGATCATCAGCTGCGAAGGCAGCATCGTCACAGCCGGCGGCATCGATTCACACATTCATTTCATTTGCCCGCAGCAGATTGAAGAAGCGCTGGCTGCTGGCATCACCACCATGTTGGGCGGTGGCACCGGCCCGGCCACCGGCACCTTTGCCACCACCTGCACGCCCGGGCCCTGGAACATTGAGCGCATGCTACAGGCCGCTGACGCGTTCCCCATGAACCTGGGCTTTCTGGGCAAAGGCAATGCATCGCTGCCTGCCGCATTGCACGAACAGGTTAACGCAGGGGTAATTGGCCTGAAATTGCACGAAGACTGGGGCACCACGCCCGCTGCCATCAGCAACTGTCTGGACGTGGCAGAGGCCACCGACACCCAGGTGGCGATTCACTCCGACACGCTCAACGAGAGCGGGTTTGTGGAAAACACCATTGCCGCAACCAAAGGCCGCGGTTTGTGCGCGTTCCACACCGAAGGTGCTGGCGGCGGCCATGCACCGGACATCTTGCGGGTGGTGGGTGAGGCCAACTTTCTGCCCAGCTCCACCAACCCCACCATGCCCTACACGGTGAACACGCTGGATGAGCACGTGGACATGCTGATGGTGTGCCATCACCTGGACGCGGGCATTGCCGAAGACCTGGCCTTTGCAGAGAGCCGAATCCGCAAGGAAACGATTGCCGCCGAAGACGTGTTGCACGACATGGGCGCCATCAGCATGATGAGCAGCGATAGCCAGGCCATGGGCCGGGTGGGGGAGGTCATCATCCGCACCTGGCAGACGGCGCACAAGATGAAATCGCAACGCGGCTCGCTGCCCGAAGACAACGCACGCAACGACAATTTCCGCGCCAAACGCTATATCGCCAAATACACCATCAACCCGGCTATCGCCCACGGCATCAGCCACGAGGTAGGCAGTATTGAGGTCGGCAAGTGGGCTGACCTCGTGGTCTGGAAGCCCGCGTTTTTCGGCATCAAACCTGCGTTGATTCTCAAAGGCGGCTTCATCGCCATGGCGGCGATGGGTGACCCCAATGCGTCCATCCCCACGCCGCAACCGGTGCACTACCGACCCATGTTTGGCTCGTATGGTGGTGCGCTGACGCGCGGGTCACTGACCTTTGTGTCGCAAGCGGGGTTGAACGCGGGAGTCAAGGAAAGGTTTGGCCTGGCGAAAAATGTGAGTGCGGTGAAGAACTTGCGTGACATCCGCAAGCAGCACATGGTGCACAACAGCTACCTGCCCAAAATGGAGATTGATGCGCAAACCTACAGTGTGCGCGCCGACGGCCAGTTGCTGACCTGCGAACCCGCAGTAAGCTTGCCCATGACGCAACGCTATTTCCTGTTCTGATGCTCCAAATATCGAAACTGATGCCCCAGGGTGCCGGGCTGGCCCCGGTACTGATCAAACGCGCCGCCACGGTGGAACTGGATTGGGACGTGCGTCAGAAAAGCCGCTTTGACGCAACCGACTCAACCGGTCGCCAACTGGGTGTCTTTTTGCCACGCGGCACGGTGGCGCGCGGTGGCGATGTTCTGGTCGCCGAAGACGGCTCGCTGATCAAGGTGGTGGCTGCACCACAGTCCGTGCTGCGCATCACGCATTGCACCGAACACGGTACCCCGTATGACCTGATTCGCGCGGCCTACCACCTGGGTAACCGCCACGTGCCAATTGAGTTGAAACCCGATCACCTGAAGATCGAGCCCGACCATGTGCTGGCCGACATGTTGCGCGCGATGCACCTGATTGTGAATACAGTCAATGAAGCATTCGAGCCGGAGAATGGTGCTTACGCCACGGGCGGCCATGCGCACACTGGGCACGGGCACAACCATGACCACGACGATCATGGCCACAAGCATTCCCATGAGCACGCCGCCACGCCTGCCGCTACGGGGCATGTGCATGGCCCCGGCTGCGGGCACGACCACTGAACATACTGCGCATGCTTGACGCCAGCCTGATGCAGCTGATGTGGCTGGCTTCGCCAGCCCTGCCCATTGGCGGGTTTTCATACTCCGAAGGCCTTGAAGCCGCCGTGGATAGTGCGCGAGCAGCTACAGAAACAGGAGCAAAAGACTGGCTACTGGATCAACTGCACATTAGTCTGGCACGATCTGATCTGGCCGTAGTCGCCCAAGCCATTCCCGCCTGGCGGCAGGCTGACGCAAAGCGCATCGCCGGATTGAATGCCTGGGTTCTACAGACTCGCGAGAGCAGCGAGCTGCGTCAGCAAAGCGAGCAGATGGGTCGCTCCCTGCTGGAATGGCTGCGCAATCACACAACGGCACGTGCGGAGCAGATCGACCTGCTGGCCGGTCTGCAACCCACTTATCCGGTGGCCTTTGCATTGGCTGCCAGCAGCACCGGCGCACCGGTGCGCGACTGCCTGCTGACCTACGCCTTCGGCTGGGCCGAAAACATGACGCAGGCGGCTATCAAATCGGTGCCACTGGGTCAAAGCGCGGGGCAGCGTATCCTGTCTGCGTTGACGGCTGAAATCCCGGCTGCTATCGATCACGCTCTGGCACTGGACGACGACAGTCGTCAGGCTTTTTCCCCCATGCTGGCCATCTTGAGCAGCCAGCATGAGATTCAGTATTCAAGGCTTTTTAGATCGTAAATGACCTCTAGCCCTCTCCTTTATTGCGCAAGTAGCTCCTTTATCAATAGCAAATCACCATGTCCGCACTGCACCACATTCCTAACCGCACCAAGAACCTGCCCCCCCTGCGCGTGGGGATCGGCGGCCCTGTGGGTTCTGGCAAGACCACGCTGCTGGAAATGCTGTGCAAAGCCATGCGCGAGAAATATGACTTGGTGGCCATCACCAATGACATCTACACAAAAGAAGATCAACGCATTCTCACCGTCAGCGGTGCACTACCCGCGGAGCGCATCATGGGTGTAGAGACCGGCGGTTGCCCGCACACCGCCATCCGCGAAGACGCCTCCATCAACCTGGAAGCCATCGACCGCATGCTGGTCGAATTCCCCAATGCTGACGTGGTGTTTATTGAGAGCGGTGGCGACAACCTGGCTGCCACTTTCAGCCCCGAACTGAGCGACCTGACCATTTACGTGATCGATGTGGCCGCTGGCGAAAAAATTCCCCGCAAGGGCGGCCCCGGCATCACCAAAAGCGACATGTTCGTCATCAACAAGACTGACCTGGCGCCCCACGTGGGCGCTGATCTGAAAGTGATGGAGGCCGATACGGTGCGCATGCGCACAACGCCAAAAGGCCTCAAGCCTTTCGTCATGACCAACCTGAAGACCCTGGACGGCCTGAAAGATGTGATTTCTTTCATCGAAACCAAAGGCATGCTGCAAGCCAGCGCTTGACTGCGCACGCCCTGTTTCTCAAATCAGGGCAACATCCTGAAAGGCGTAGACTTGTTCAACTGATGGAATACATCTGAGAGGGAACCGAGCCATGGATTTGCTGGATTTCGCTCGCGGCCCAGCGCTGGCCGTCGCGCTCGTTGTCTTTGTTCTGGGATCGCTTTGGCGCCTGATCGCTGTATTGCGACGCCCGCGAATGCCGGACCTCTCACCAGCACGCGACGGCGCACCGTCTAACCTGGCGGGCGCATGGCGCAACATCCTGCGCGGCATGTGGCCGCGCAAGGAGTTTGGTCCAGGTCCGCAGGTGGTCACCATCAACGGCTATGTCTTCCATATCGGTCTGGCACTGATATTTTTCGGCTACGCACCCCACATCGCCTTCATCCACCGCCTCACCGGCCTGTCGTGGCCTGCCCTGCCAGACATAGTGATGTATCTCGCCGCCGGTGCCACCATCATCGCAATGTTGCTGGCGCTGTTTGCGCGCATGACCACCCCGGTGCGAAGAAAAATCTCGATTGCCGATGACTGGATCACCTGGACCATCACTTTCCTGCCTGTGATCACGGGTATGGCGGTGATCACCGAGCCCTCGGCGATTGTCCTGGCGCGAGACCATGTCATCTACCGGGGCCCATTGGCCGTACATCTGATAACGCTGGAACTGCTGCTGATCTGGTTCCCGTTCGGCAAGCTGATGCACGCCTTCCTGTTCGCCTTCTCGCGCGGGGCCACCGGCATGCGCTTCAGCCATCGGGGAGTCAAACTATGAGCACTGCTGTTTCCGCAACAAAAGCCTTCGACCAGCAGGGCACCCTGAGTGACGAGGCGCGTGTCAATGCCGCCATGGGCAGCTTCGTCTCCGAGTTCGGTGTCACCGCTTCGCTGCATATGGAGTCCTGCGTGCGCTGCGGCCTGTGCGCCGATGCCTGCCACTTTCATGTGGTCACTGGTGACCCTAAGTACACGCCGATCTACAAGCTCGAACCGTTTCGCCGAGCCTACCTGCGCGAGGTCAGCCCGCTGGCGCCGCTGATTCGGGCGCTGGGTCTGGTCAGGAAGCCTCGCATTGAAGATTTGCAGCAGTGGCAGGAACTGCTGTACGACTCCTGCAATATGTGCGGCCGCTGCACATTGGCCTGTCCGATGGGCATCGACATTGCCGAGCTGGTGAAGGAAGCGCGTCACGGCATGTTCAAGGCCGGCCTGGTGCCCGACCGGCTGGCGCTGATGGACCGCACCGCGCGTCAGTGGGGCAGCACGGCCACTCCAGGCGAAGATCTGCCAGACATCCTGGCCGAGGTGTCGGCAGAGCATGAGGTAGCGATTCCCTGCAACCTGGAGCACGCCGACGTCCTGGTCACAGCCGCGCCGGCCGAACTGGGCGAACACACCAAGGCGCTGGCCGATGCTGCAAAAATTCTCAATCGCATCGGTGTGAAGTGGACGATGCACCAGGGCGGCTTTGACGCGTCCAACATCGGATTCAACAACGGTGACCTGGAGTTGCAGGAGAAGCTCACGCGCGCCCTGGTCGATACCGCCGTGAAAATCGGCGCCAGGACCGTGCTGCTGCCAGAATGCGGCCACGCCTACGGCGCCGCCCGCTGGGAAGCCGCCAAATGGTATGGTCAGGCCCTGCCAGTGCGCATCATCCACATGACCGAGTTTCTGGACGAGCTGATTACCTCCGGTCAGATCCGCGTGAACAAGATCGGCGAGACGGCGACTTTCCATGACCCCTGCCAGATCGTGCGGCGCGGCGGGCTGGAAGCGGCGGCACGACGGGTGCTGGCCGCCCTGGGCTTTGAGTTGATCGAGCTCGAAAACCATGGCCTGACGGGTTATTGCTGCGGTGGTGGTGGTGGCGTGGTGTCGAACCAGCGCGCAACACCGTTGCGCCACAAGGTGTTCGAGCTGAAGCAGCAGCAGGTCGAGGCGACCGGTGCCAAGCGCTTCGTCACGAGTTGCGGCCAGTGTCGTATCACACTTGATATGGGTGCGAAACATACAAATTGGGACAAGCCAACCGAGAGCCTGCTGGAACTGGTAGCCGACAACCTCGAAGATTGATCGTTACAAAATGGGGGGCCAACTCAACCACCCACTCTGACAGTCCGGCTTTGCTGGAGGGCACAAGCCCCTATTACCCATATGGGCTACCCAGCATTACCCTTTGCGGTGATAGACGCATCGGGGCGTCTCCTCAAGAATTAATCCATGTGGCGTAGTGGGTACAAGATGCCTGTTACGCAGGATTGACCGTGCTTTCCCGCAACCAGTCCAGCACCCACAATTAGTCAACCAACGGAGACAAGACATGGAATTCAACAAGGAATTTGACGCATCTGGCCTGGCCTGCCCGCTACCCATCGTGAAAACCAAGAAGGCGCTGGCCGATATGACTTCCGGGCAGGTGCTGCGTGTCGTCGCCACTGATCCTGGTTCGGTGTGCGACATGGCCGCCTTTGCGGAGCAGACGGGCAATGCGTTGCTGGAACAAGGCAGCGAAAACAGCAAGTTCGTTTTCTACCTCAAAAAAGCCTGAGTCCCGCCACCAACCGCTCCGGAGCACACGCATGGCAACCAAGAAAATGGCGCTCATCGCCACCAAAGGCACGCTGGACATGGCTTATCCACCGTTCATCCTGGCCTCTACCGCTGCAGCGCTGGGTTGGGAAGTTCAGATCTTCTTTACCTTCTACGGCCTGCAATTGCTGCGCAAGAGTCTGGACGGTATCAAGATCAGTCCGCTGGCAAACCCTGCCATGCCCATGCCGGTTCCCATGCCGGTGATGGTACAGATGCTGCCGGGCATGGAATCCATGGCCACGATGATGATGAAAAACAAGATGAAGTCCAAGGGCGTGGCGTCGCTGCAGGAACTGCGTGACATCTGCCTGGAGACAGAAGTCAAGTTTGTCGCCTGCCAAATGACTGTTGACCTGTTTGAATTCAAGACCAGCGAATTCATCGATGGCATCGAATATGGCGGCGCGGCCACTTTCATGAAATTCGCGGGCGAGTCTGACGTCTGCCTGTTCATTTAGGTATTCCCTTCTGTTGGTGCAGGCTGTACCAACGTCCCGTACTGCCTGGTTATCCCTTGGGGTAGTAGCATGGCAAACCCAGACTTGAGAATCGCTATGAAGAAAATGATCATGTGGTGCGTCCTGCTGTGGTCGTCACAAGTCTGTCTGGCACTCGAACCCTATGTGCAGGGGGACAAACTTGCTGGCGCAGACCTGTCCGCGCAGTTGGCACAAATTGAAAAAAAGCTCCAGGCGGAAGGATTCACCGTGATTGGTCGCCACACGCCTAAAGGACTGCCCGGATACGCCAGTCTGGTGATCACGGACCCGGACATGCTGACGGCGATCCGCACCATCGGGGGTTCGGCCATCGTCGCATCCGGTATCCGTGTGGGTCTGCAAAACGACGGCACTTTGACCTACATGAATCCGGATTATTGGTACCGCGCATACCTGCGCGGCCAGTACAAGGTAGCCCAAGCCGCTGCCAAGTCGGTGCAAATGCGGCTTGCCAAAGCGCTGGGCGAGGGCAAGGCGTTTGGTGGCGACGTACCTGAGGCCGACTTGGCGAACTACCGCTACATGATTGGCATGGAACGGTTCGACTCCGCCAACAGCGAACTCAGCACACACGCCAGTTTTGAAGAAGCCCTCAAGGCCGTGCAGGGCAACCTGTCCAAGGGAACAGGCACTACCAGCCGGGTGTACGAGGTTGTCATGCCAAACAGCAAAATTGCTGTCTTCGGCGTGGCCATGAACGATCCAGGTGACGGCGAGGGCTGGTGGGTCAAAAAGATTGGCGCAGACCACATGGCCGGACTGCCTTACGAGGTCTTCATCGTGGACAACAAGGTCTACGCGTTGTATGCGCGTTTTCGCATTGCGCTGGCATGGCCCGCGCTGGGTATGGGTCAGTTCATGGGCATCATCAACGCGCCTGAAGCCATCCGCAACACGCTCGCCCGCATAGCGAGTGGGTCCAATTGATTTCCACCTGATCTGGAGCAATCGATATGAGCGAAGCAATCAACCCGGCCACCATGGTCATATGGGGCGGCTTTGTGCTGGCCTTCATTTTCGGAGCCATCGCCAACAAGACCAACTTCTGCACCATGGGTGCGATCTCGGATGTGGTCAATATGGAGCACTGGGGACGCATGCGCATGTGGCTGCTGGCCATTGCGGTGGCGGTGATCGGTGCCAATCTGCTTTACTACTTCGGGTTGATCGACTTGTCAAAATCGGTCTATCAGCGCCCCGTGTTGCCGTGGCTTTCGCTCCTGCTGGGGGGATCCCTGTTTGGCGTGGGCATGACGATTGCCGCTGGCTGCACCAACAAGAATCTGGTGCGGGTTGGCGGTGGCAGCCTGCGTTCCGTGGTGGTGCTGGCGTTTCTGGCGATATCGGCCTATATGACGCTCAAGGGCCTGTTTGGCCAGTGGCGCTCCACCTTTCTGGATCCGGTGGCGGTCGATTTGTCCC
>JAABRC010000322.1 GCA_011391115.1 Candidatus Egaibacter danicus
ATCAAGGAAGCCGTGCAACACCCCAATGCGGACCGGCTGCGCGTGTGCAAGGTTGATGTGGGTCAGGGTACTTTGCTGGACATCGTTTGCGGCGCGCCCAATGCGCGTGTTGGCATCCGCATTCCCTGTGCGCTGGTGGGTGCCGAGCTGCCACCTGGCGAAGATGGCAAACCCTTTCTCATCAAAGTTGGCAAGTTGCGTGGTGTGGAAAGCCAGGGCATGCTGTGTAGCGCCCGGGAACTGAAACTCTCTGACGATCATGGTGGATTGCTGGAGCTTCCACTGGACGCGCCGTTGGGCCAGAACATCCGTGAATTCCTCAAACTGGATGACACGTTGCTGACCCTCAAACTCACGCCTAACCTGGCACATTGCCTGAGCGTGTATGGTGTGGCACGTGAACTGGCTGCGCTGACGGGCGCGCCGCTGAAAACGCCGACATTCCCGGCCGTTCCAGTCACGGGTGCTGACAAGCTGACGCTGAAAGTGAGCGCGCCTGATTTGTGTGGCCGCTTCTCGGGCCGCGTGGTGCGCAACGTCGATCCCAAGGCCCTAACACCGCAATGGATGGTGGACCGCCTGGCCCGATGTGGCCAGCGCAGCGTTACGGCTCTGGTAGACATCTCCAACTATGTAATGTTTGAGTTCGGCCGCCCCAGTCACATCTTTGATCTGGACAAGATTCACGGTGGTCTGGACGTGCGTTGGGGCAGACCAGGCGAACAGCTCAAATTGCTCAATGGCAATACCGTGACGGTTGATGACAAAGTGGGTGTGATTGCCGATGACGTGCAGGTCGAATCGCTGGCCGGCATCATGGGTGGCGACGCCACGGCCGTGTCGGACGAAACGCAAAACGTCTACGTGGAGGCCGCCTTCTGGTTCCCGAAGTCGATTGCCGGGCGTTCGCGCCGCTTCAACTTTTCTACCGATGCGGGTCATCGCTTTGAGCGTGGGGTGGACCCCAGCCAGACCGTGGAGCACATTGAGCGCATCACCCAGCTGATCATCGATATTTGCGGAACGCCTGCTACCCAAGTCGGCCCTGTCGATGACCTGAAAGTAAATATGCCGGTGGCCGCACCGGTCACCCTGCGCGTTGCGCGTGCCAACAAGGTCATTGGCATGCCGCTGACCCAGGCGCAGTGCGCAGACGCGCTGGTTCGTCTGGGCCTGCCCGTTACGCAGACGGACGGCATGGTCACCGTTTCCCCGCCTTCATACCGGTTTGACCTGCAAATTGAAGAAGACCTGATCGAAGAGGTCGCGCGTGTCGTGGGCTACAACAACCTGCCCCAAACGCCACCCCTGGCGCCCATTACCGCCAAGATTCGCCCGGAGGCACAGCGCAGTGCGTTTGCCGTGCGTCGTTCGCTGGCGGCTTTGGGGTATCAGGAGACCATCAACTTCAGCTTTTGTGACGAGCGTTGGGAGCATGAATTGGCAGGCAATGCCAATCCCATCAAGCTGTTCAACCCGATTGCCAGCCAGATGAGCGTGATGCGCTCGTCGTTACTGGGTTCCTTGTTACAAGTTTTGAAGTTCAACCTGGACCGCAAGGCCCAGCGCGTTCGTGTGTTTGAGTTGGGCCGTGTGTTCCTGCGAGATGCGTCCGTCAAGAACACCGATACAACCGTTGAAGGTTTTCACCAACCGATGCGTGTGGCGGGCATGGTGTGTGGCTCTGGCGACATGCTGCAATGGGGCCGCAAGGAGCAGGGCGCTGATTTCTTCGAGGTGAAAGGGGATGTTGAGGCCCTGTTGGCGCCGCTGAAGGCCACCTTTGCACCCGCCGAGCACCCGGCCATGCACCCTGGCCGCTGTGCCAGCGTTTCGCTGGGCAACAAACTGATTGGCTTTGTGGGCGAACTGCATCCCAAGTGGCGTCAGGGCTATGACCTGCCCGCCGCACCGTTGATGTTTGAGTTGGACCTTGACGCTGTGCTGCAACGCGCGGTGCCGGAGTTCCAGCCGGTTTCCCGGCATCAGGCGGTGGAGCGTGACATTGCCGTGCTGGTGGCCGAACAGGTGACTCATGCTGCGTTGATGAGTGCCGTCTGGTCTGCGCCCACCGGCGGTCTTTTGCGCGATGCAACCCTGTTTGACGTTTATCGCCCCAAACCCGCGGCAGGCTCAGCCAGCGATGCCGCTGGAGAAAAAAGCCTGGCCGTCCGCTTGACGCTGGGAAGCGACGCCGCTACGCTGACGGACGAGCAGATTGACGCCAGTGTGCAGGCCGTTGTCGCCCAGTTGGTGACGAACCTGGGTGCCCGTCAGCGCGCCTGAAGCTGATTTGGCAAACGTCAACTACCAGACAAAAAAAGCAAAGATCGGGAGCCTTTATGGATTTTTCTGTTGAGAGCCTGGAAACACCGGCGCTGACCAAAGCGCAGCTGGCGGAATTGCTGTTTGAGCAAATTGGCTTGAACAAACGCGAGTCCAAAGACATGATCGACGCGTTTTTTGACCTGATCTCCACCAGTCTGGTGGAGGGCACCGACGTCAAGATCTCCGGGTTTGGCAACTTCCAGATCCGCACCAAAGCGCCCCGACCAGGGCGCAATCCCCGCACCGGGGAGGCCATTCCCATCGAAGCACGTCGGGTGGTCACTTTCCACGCCAGCCACAAACTCAAAGAGCAAATCCAGGACGAAAAGCGCGCCTGAGACGCTTTACAACGTTCCGCACTGTTTTGGTGCGTTGATTTGGCGTACTTTGTCACAAACCTTGACGTATTTCACACGCCGGGCCCAAACTCCCTTTGCGTCATCCGAAGACTTAGAGTAACCTCGAAGCTTTCCTTCGTACAGCATTGATTTCAATGGAGAATAGTCTTCCTTCGATACCGGCCAAGCGCTACTTCACCATCGGTGAGGTAGGGGATTTGTGTGGTGTAAAACCCCACGTGCTACGGTATTGGGAGCAGGAATTCACCCAGCTACGCCCGATGAAGCGACGCGGTAACCGCCGTTACTACCAGCACCATGAAGTGCTGATGATCCGCAGGATTCGTGATTTGCTGTACGACCAGGGCTTCACCATCAGCGGCGCACGCAACAAGATGCAGGAACTGCTGCAGCTGGAGCGTGACAAAAAGCGCAATGGTGAAGTGATGCTGGAGGGAGTGGAAGTTATCGAGTTGAGCGACTCGGTGCTGGAAGACTTTGACGACAGCCAGTTTGAAGGCGAGGGCCAGTTTGAAGACCGTCGTGATGCCAGTGCTGACAAACTCACACTGGTTCGCCGCGAGTTGTTCGCCATTCGTGAAATGCTCTCGGCAACACACTGAGCCGCCGCAGAATCCTGTCTTCTGCACGCTATAATTAAAAGCTTGATCGGTGTGTGGCGCAGCCTGGTAGCGCACTTGCATGGGGTGCAAGGGGTCGAAGGTTCGAATCCTTTCACACCGACCACAAAGCTTCAACGAAATCAAAGGGTTACA
>JAABRC010000323.1 GCA_011391115.1 Candidatus Egaibacter danicus
ACCTGCCTGACCGGCCCCACCAATACCATCATCACGGCGTCGGGCGAGCGCGCGCGGCACTACCTGGCCGGCATCAGCACCGGCGTGTTTGCCGTGGTGTTTGGCCTGCTGTCACCGGCCTTCACCAGCCTGATGCTGCAGGCGCCCAAGGCCTTCATCATGGCGCTGGCGGGCCTGGCCATGCTGCGCGTGCTGCAGGTAGCTTTCATGGCCTCGTTCAAGGACAAGTTCACGCTCGGTGCACTGGTCGCTTTTCTGGTCACGGTGGCCGACCT
>JAABRC010000324.1 GCA_011391115.1 Candidatus Egaibacter danicus
CAGCCTGGCCAACATTGGCGCGGCGTTCTGGGGGCTGGTGGCGGGCATCGTCGTGTCGTGGTTGCTGGAGCGGCGCGATTTTGGCGCGCAGACGATGCCCTGAGGCTTCAAGCAGAGAGCAATTGCGCCTGATGGATCACTGGCCGGGATAAATATTGGTCAGCTACCACTTGCGCCACCATATCGGCAGTCACGGCTGAAAGCGTCCACCCCAAATGCCCGTGGCCGGTGTTGTAGAACACATTCGCCAGGCCACCCTGGCCAACGCGGGGCATCATGTTCGGCATCATGGGCCGCAGCCCGGCCCATGGCACCACCTGACGGGTGTTGATCCCGGGGAAGCATTGGTTCACCCACGTGATAAGCGGGCGAATTCGGTCGGCCCGGATGTCCATGTTGTAGCCATTGAATTCCGCCGTGCCGGCCACGCGGAAACGGTCCAGACCAAGGCGACTCGTGACCAACTTGGTTTCGTCGTCCAGCAGGCTGACCACAGGCGCGGCCGCCTGGCTCTGGGCATCCGTCAGGTTGACCGTGATGGAATAGCCTTTGACCGGATAGATGTTGACCCGGTCGCCCAATTGCGATGCGAAGTTGCGGCTCTCAACACCAGCACACACCACCAGGCCGTCGAAGTGGTGCACCGACTGCTCTGAACCACTTTGAACCGTCACGCTGGCCTGCCTGCCATCACTGCGCAAGGCGACCACATTCTGCTCGTAGCGGCACGCCACGCCCATGCGCGCAATGGCCGCTGCCATACCGCAGGTGAACTTGTGAATATCGCCGGTGGAATCACTTTCGGTGAAATAGCCGCCGTAGTACCGGCCCGCGAGGGTCGGCTCAATGGCCTTCATTTCCAGAGGTGTCACTGCCCGGCGCGGAAGACCGCCTTCAGCCAGCAGCCTGGAGACTTCTCCCGCATGGTCAAAGCCCTTTTTGTCCCGGTAGATGTGAAGAATGCCTTCCTTCTTGAGGTCAAAGTCCACCCCCTCGGCTTCGGCCCAGGCAAACAGGTGCTCACGCGCAGCCACCGCCAGGCGCGTGGTTTCTATGGTGTTGCGGCGATAGTTCGGAATGTTGCCGACGAATTCAGCGAACCACGAGAGCTTGTGCCAACTGGGCGTCGGGTTGACAAGCAATGGCGCATCACTCTTGAGCATCCATTTCAGACCTTTTAGGATAGTAGACCAGTGCGTCCAGACCTCGGCGTTCGACGCCGATAACTGGCCTCCGTTGGCAAACGATGTTTCCATGGCCGCATACCGGTTCTTCTCGAACAGTGTGACGGAAAAGCCGCGTTTGGCCAGAGCGTAAGCGGTCGTGACGCCGGTGATGCCGCCGCCGACAACGGCGATGGATTTGCTTGTGATTGATGTCATGGTCTCAGGTTTCCAAAATAGTCAGACAGGAAGTAGCGCCGTGCACCATGCACGGCGTACGCCCCCTCTGTTTGGTACCTGAGAGATTCACGACAGGGCCTTCTCGCCCTGTCGCTTGCTCCTGCGGTGTGCTGGAAGACTAGCGCCAGCAACTCTTCAGAGTTCAATGTGGTGACCGGTCCTTTTGCCTGAGAGTTTCCGGGGCGGTTGCTCCTTCGGCGCCAGGCTGCAGGGCAGCCCGGTCTCTCCCGATCGAATTCGTCTGTGATGATCTGATTTGGCGCTGCGCCTATTTCATCCAGTGCACCAGCACCAGGCTGATGGCCGGCACCATGACCAGCAAGACCAGCCGCGCCAGGTCAATCGCGATGAAGGGAATCAGGCCGCGGAAGATCGTGCCCACTGGCACCTTGGGCAAATTGGCTTTCAGCACAAACACGTTCATACCCACGGGCGGCGTGATCAGGCCGATCTCGGTCAGCACCACCACGATGATGCCGAACCACACCAGGTCAAAGCCCTGCGCCACCAGCGTCGGCATGAACAGCGGCACAAAAATGAGGATGATGGCCATCGAGTCCATCACGCAGCCCAGCAGCAGAAAGACAGCCAGGATGGCCACCAGGATGCCCATCTTCGAGAGCCCGGAGTTCTGCACCAGTTGCAGCAACTCATCGGCCAGCCCGGACATCGAGATCAGCTGCGCAAACATCATGGCCCCGAACAGCACCACGTACAGCATCACCGAGGTATGCGCTGTTTCAATCATGACCTCGCGAAAGCGTGCCCAGCTCATGCGCCGCTGGCTGATGGCAATCAGCAGCGCCACGCCAGAGCCAATGCCGCCGGCCTCGGTGGCGGTAAACAAGCCCAAGTAGAGGCCGCCAATGATCAGCAGGAACAGCGCCGCAAACGGCCACACGCCCGCCAGCGAGGCCAGGCGTTCGCTGGCCGAGGATTTGGCACCGCGCGGCGCTTCCTCGGGCTTGACCCAGGCAATGACATAGACCACCAGCATGTACATCAGCAGCCCGATCAGGCCGGGAATGACGCCGGCAATGAACAGTTCACCAATGTTTTGCTGCGTCAAAATGCCGTAGATCATCAGGATGATGGAGGGTGGAATCAGGATGCCCAGGGTGCCGCCCGCCGCAATGGTGGCCGAGGCCAGACGGTCCGAATAGCCGTAACGCTTCATGCTCGGGTAGGCGACCTTGGCCATGGTGGCCGCGGTGGCAAAGCTGGAGCCGCACACCGCACTGAAGCCGGCGCAAGTCACCACGGTGGCCAGCGCCAGACCGCCACGCACCGCACCCAAAAAGGCATTGGCGGCGCGGAACAGGTCTTCGGAAATACCGGTGCGAGACAGCACATTGCCCATCAGGATGAACATCGGCACCACCGCCAGCTCGTAGGAAAACGCGGCCTCGGTCAGCGTCATGGGCAGCAAGGTGCGCGCGGCATCAAAACTGTTGATGAAGCTGATCCCGGCCAGCGCCACGGTCAGCAGGGCAATGCCCAGGGGAATACGCAACAGCGCCAGCAGCAGCACCGTGGCAAGGCAAATCAGGCCGATCGTCATGATGCGGTCTCCAGGGTGTGGGTTTCGTGTTGTGGTGCTGGCGTGAACAAGGCCAACATGGCCGCCAGGGCCGTGGTGAAACTGATGTAGATGTACATCCAGGCGCGCGGGATGGTCAGTGCCGGGCTGACCTCGTTGATCTCGTACGCTTCCTCCACGGCCAGTCCGTACTGCCAGGCCATCAGGCCCA
>JAABRC010000325.1 GCA_011391115.1 Candidatus Egaibacter danicus
ACCGCATCAACACCATGCCCAGGGAAATCTCCTTTAACGGACGATCAAAATAGGGTTCACAGACTGAACGGATGGCTCCTTCGAGTTCATCCACGCGGGTGCCCGCCGGAACCCAGCCCGATTCGATGTGCAACTGGGCCACCCGCTTGTAGTCCCGCCTGAAGAAGGCTACAAAGTTGTGCGCCAGATACTCTTTGTCAGACTCGGTGAGCGTGCCCACAATGCCGAAATCCAGCGAGATATAGCGTCCGAAAGTCGCTGGCGCCACACTCACCTGAATGTTGCCGGGGTGCATGTCGGCGTGAAAAAAACCATCCCGAAAGACCTGCGTAAAAAACAGTGTGACACCGTCCCGTGCCAACTTGGGAATATCCACCCCCGCCTCCCGCAATCGGTCAACCTGATTGATGGAAATGCCTTCCATGCGTTCCATCACGATGACCTCGGTGGCGCAGTAGTCCCACAGCATTTCGGGAATCAGTACCAGGTCAAGACCTGCCATATTGCGCCGCAACTGGGCTGCGCTGGACGCTTCCCGCACCAGATCCAGCTCATCGTGAAGGTATTTGTCAAACTCGGCAACAACCTCACGCGGCTTGAGGCGCTTGCCGTCCGCCGAAAGACTCTCCACCCATCCGGCCATCATGCGCATCAGGCTCAGATCTTTCTCAATGGCCGGCAGCATGCCGGGGCGGAGCACCTTGACGGCCACATCGCGGTTGCGCCCGGAACGGTCCTTCAGAACGGCAAAATGTACCTGTGCAATGGATGCGCTGGCCACTGGCACCTGTTCGAACGATACAAATATCTCACTCAAGGGTTTGCGCAAAGCTCTTTCAATGGAGGCAACAGCGAGGTCAGACCGGAAAGGCGGAACACGATCCTGCAGACGCGCCAATTCATCTGCAATATCAACCGGCATCAGATCCCGCCGGGTAGACAACACCTGCCCGAATTTGACAAAAATGGGGCCCAGCCGCTCCAGGGCTTCACGCAGACGCTGCCCTCGGGGGGCCTGCAGATTGCGTCCTACTGAAACAATCCGTGCCAGCAATCGCAGCCACGGTTTCTGAAAACTGGTAAGGAACAGTTCATCCAGCCCGTACCGCAGGACGACCCAGACAATAAAAGCACCGCGGAATAGCCGTGTCATGTCTTGCTACCGCCGATAAATCCCCTCAATGCCTGAGCCATACCCCGAAACGCTTCCGCCGCGGCATGGGCGGGCGCATCACCGATAATTTTTGACAGATCCTCTTCCAGATCCCAGCGAACGTGATCAACCAGCCAGTTGACTTCGGCAGCCAGTTGAACGTCGCCCTCAATGCGCACGGCTGGCTTGTCTCCACGAAGAGCCGCCTGGACCAGCGCGACAGCCGACTCTTCGGTGACCGCCAAAGTCAAATCAGGTGCCGCCTGCGCCTCTGCCAGGTCCAGTAAGCCCGCTGGCGTAACCATCAACTTGAGATGAACAGACCGCCAGTTCACCATCACAGTCCGGCCTTTTTGACGAATCAGGCGGGCCATGGCCTCCGGCTCCTGCATCAGCACATGGTTCAGCAGCAGAACGATACGTCGCTGGGTCTCGTGAACGGCCCAGTCTGGAGGTTGAAAACTGGTGCTGAGTTTCTGCAGAAACTCCTCAAGCAAAGAAAAAGGGGACTGTGTTGCCATAGTCCCCGATTATCACCAGCTTGCAGCGGGGGTTTCTATTGCAGGGCTTGAACCCCTGCCACCAGCCAGCCGCTGGCGCCATCCTTGGGCTTCGTCATGTTCCAGACCTCGCGGAAGGGATTCGGGCTGGCTGAAGGTTCTTCGCGAATCATGCCGGAGAATTCCACGCTGGCCATGTAGTCATCACCCAAGTCTTCAATACCCAGCAATTTGGCATCAATCATGACGACATCTGTATGGTTCACCGGGCCGCCGGTGTGCGCCTCACGCTCAGCCAGCTGGGACTGGATCTCCTTGAGCATCTCATCGGTCATCATGGCCCGTAGCGAATGAATATCCGATTTATCCCAAGCCGCCTGTAGAGTCACAAAGTTGGTTTTGGCAGCCTTTAGAAAGCCTTCTGCATCAAATCCGGCGGGGATACCCCAAGTTTGCGACCCGGACAGTGCCGATCCAATCATTGACCCTGAGCTACCCGACATGCCAGGCGTCTCGAACGCCATCGCACTACTGCGCTCCCAAGGGCGTGCCGACGCGTCATTTCCCACGTTTTCGGGACGGTAAAGTTTGACGTCGGATACCGGCGCACCACCCGTGCCAGCACCCTGAAATGCAAAAGGTGCTGCATTCTGGTTCGATGCAGGTTTTCGGCTACGCATGAACCAGCCAATGACCATCACCACCACCATCGCCAGCAAAGCGAACATGATGATTTGGCCGAATGCCTCACCCAACCCGAGAGAATTGGCCAGCCATGCCAAACCCAGACCAGCGGCCAGACCGCCCAACATGGCCCCCCACGGCCGCTTCGGCGCCGTTGCTGCAGCGGGCGCAGCGCCAGCTGGTTTGACTGCGGAGTTCGTGGCGTTTTGAGTTGGCGCAGCAGGCGACGCAGGGGTTGCTTCCCGCTGAGTGACGTTGCTGGACTGCTTGCCAAACGACCGGCCCCCACCCATGCGACGGGCGGCCTCGGCATCCACGCTTGCCATGACCATCACCAGCGTCAAAATCAATGACCATATTTTCATAATGCCTCCGAAACCATCATCTAATCCTTCAGTGCCAAAAACATATCAGCACTTGATTCCAACATGCAATGCCACCATGCCGCCAGTGAGGTTGTGGTAATCCACATGACCAAAGCCATTATTTTTCATAAGGCCTTTGAGTTCCTCCTGCCCTGGATGCATGCGGATGGACTCCGCCAGGTAACGATAACTTGCATCATCTCCAGCAACCAGCTTGCCCAACCCGGGTAGCACTTTGAAGGAGTACCAGTCGTACGCCTTCTCCAGCGGTTTGGCTACTTTCGAGAATTCCAGCACCAGCAACCGACCGCCAGGTCTCAGCACCCGGTTCATTTCTGACAACGCCATGTCCTTGTGGGTCATGTTGCGCAGTCCAAAGGCTACGCTGACCAGATCGAAGTAATTGCTGGAAAAGGGCAGTTTTTCCGCATCACACACCACGGTTGGCAACGAAACGCCTTCATTCAGCAAACGATCTCGACCCGTGCGCAACATGGCCTCATTGATGTCCGTGTGCACCACCTGACCAGTTTTGCCCACCTTTCTGGAAAACGCCAAAGCCAGATCCCCTGTCCCGCCCGCGATGTCCAGTACGCGATCCCCTTCATGAAGATTGGCCACCTTTACGGTAAAAGCCTTCCAGACACGGTGCAACCCCACAGACATCAGGTCGTTCATCAAATCGTATTTGGACGCCACCGAGTCAAACACGCCACGCACGCGACGCGCCT
>JAABRC010000326.1 GCA_011391115.1 Candidatus Egaibacter danicus
AATACTCACGCTTACAACCTCCAGAGAATCGAAGCAGCCCATGCGGTGTAGCCCACCAGCACGGCAAGGGTGATTACATGCAAACTGAGGCGAATGCCGGTCGGCTTGACGTAGTCCATCCACAAATCACGCATACCGATCCATGCGTGATAAAACAGGCTAACGAAGAACAGGAAGGTAACGAACTTGATAAAGCCATTGGCAAAAATCCCTTGCCATGCTTCAAAACTGGACGGACGTACGATCAGCAACACCGCAGCAATAAGAACCGAGTAAACCGCCATGATGACAGCTGTCGCGCGCTGCGCGATCCAGTCTCTGAGGCCATAATGAGCCCCGACAACGATACGATTGATCATAGCAGAACCCCCCATACGACAAGGGTCAGCGGAATACTGACAGCAAGAACCACCCCAGCCGACTTTCTGGCTGCCGCCTTCTCAATACCGATATGCATATCGAGCAACAGGAAACGGATACCAGCGCAGAAATGATGGATATAGGCCCAGATCAAACCAGCCAGGATGAACTTGACCAACCAGTTGGAAAACACTGCCTTGAAGCTGGCGAAAGTATCCGGTGAAGTCAAACTGGCAGAAAACAGCCATAAAATCACCGGCAAACAGAGAAACAGTCCGACCCCGCTAATACGATGAAGAATTGAAACCTTGCCAGGCAAAGGCAAGTCTATTTTTGTTAAGTCCAGATGTTTCGGACGTTTCTTGATGGTCATTTCTGCCATGAAAGTCATCCCTTGCGAAAGATGCAGATTTCAGAATTTGCTAGTTTTAAAAACGCCATAATTATAGCTTCAATTCCTCGCCGATGGCGCTACGACAAGGCTTTCCCAACTAGTAAATAAGCACTACCTAATCAGCCCAGTTCATTTCGGTAATAGTGACTAGCAGTGGAATAAAACCCTCTCCGCCATTCCACCGGCTTATTGCCATAGGAGCGCGCCGTCCGCTCTACCAACAGCAAAGGCTCCCCAGCCGCAACCCCCAACATACGAGCACTATGCTCATCCGCAGCCACCGCACGCAGATGCTCTTCTGCGCTGATCATGCGTACACCGAATTCGCTTTCGAACAGGCTGTAGATTGACTTTTCGACATTGCGCAATTTTTCGAGCGTCAGCCCCTGAAAAAGCTCACCAACTAGATATATTTGATCAAAGACCACAGGCTGACCACTGAACTGTAGCAAGCGTTCGACAAAAACCACCGGCGCACCCACTGCCAACCCAAGAACCGCAGCCACCTCCGGCGAAGCAGGAACAAGCTCGCACGAAATAGGGTTACTCACCGCCGGCGTAGCGTCGCCATCGTCTGGAACCAGACGCAGGAAGCGATAAAACAGACGCGGATCATTGTGGGTTGCCACGAAAGTGCCTTTACCCTGACGACGAACCAACATGTTTTCAGATGCCATTTCGTCTATGGCCTTGCGCACCGTGCCCTGGCTGACATTGAAGCGAATGGCCAACTCACCTTCGCTAGGAATGGCATCGCCTGGACCCCATTCACCTGCCTCTAGGCTGCGGATCATGAAATCCTTGATCTGGCGATAGAGCGGACTAAAAGTCGGCGAAGTTGCGCGGCCAGATGGACGATTGTTGTCACGGTTCATAGATGCAAATTTCAGCACATTTTCGTCAGCACGTCCACGAAAAGTTATCTTATATAAGACACATCAATTGACACCATGCTGACTAGCTTTTAACATTCGGGGTCACTTTCGTCAGGTCACGCAAGACGGCTTTTGAGCAGACGAGGGAGCAGAGTCCAATAATTTCAATCACGCTGTTAAATACAGGAGCGATACATGTCAAAAGCACCCATGCGCGTAGCTATTACCGGCGCCGCCGGCCAAATCGGTTATAGCCTGCTGTTCCGCATTGCCTCCGGCGAAATGCTCGGCAAAGATCAGCCGGTCATTCTCCAATTGCTTGACCTGCCGCAAGCTCAGCAAGCGGTCAAAGGCGTCATGATGGAACTTGATGACTGCGCCTTCCCGCTACTGGCCGGCATGGTCGCCACCGATGACCCGAATGTCGCCTTCAAAGATGCTGACGTCTGCCTGCTGGTTGGCGCTCGTCCGCGTACCAAAGGCATGGAGCGTGCTGACCTGCTCTCCGCCAACGGCGCCATCTTCACCGTTCAGGGTAAAGCCATTGCTGAAAACGCAAATGAAAACGTCCGCGTTCTGGTCGTCGGCAATCCCTGCAACACCAATGCACTGATCGCTGCTTCTGCCGCCAAGAAAGTGGGTCGTACCGACCCGAACAACTACCACGGCATGCTGCGTCTTGATTACAACCGCGCCAAGTCACAACTGGCCCAGAAATCTGGCCGCGCAGTGACCTCTTTGAACAAGCTGGTCGTGTGGGGCAACCACTCACCGACGATGTATGCCGATTACCGTTTCTGTACCTCCAACGGCGACAGCATCAAGTCCATGATCAACGATCACGCCTGGAACAACGACGTTTTCCTGCCGACCGTCGGCAAGCGCGGCGCTGCCATCATTGAAGCTCGTGGCCTGTCTTCAGCTGCTTCTGCTGCCAACGCTGCAATCGACCATATCCATGACTGGTACCTCGGTTCTGATGACTGGGTCACCATGGGTGTCCCGTCTGATGGCTCCTACGGCATTCCGGCTGGAATCGTTTATGGCTTCCCGTGCGAGTGCAAGGGTGGTTCTTTCACGATCATCCAGGGTCTGGAAATCGACGAGTACAGCCGTGAGAAGATGAACATCACGCTCAAGGAACTGACCGACGAAGCCGAAGCCGTCAAGGACATGCTGTAATCCAGCATTAGTTCTCAGCTTCAACCAAAGGCCGCGATAAAATATCGCGGCCTTTTTTATTTCTTGCTCAGGAACCCCATGCGCCATCCCAAAGCCGTTCTTTTTGCCGGTGAAAAGCCCTTCCCCAACCTGCCTGCGGTCGACCATTACGCGGGCTCGGAAAAGCTGATGAAGAAGGCATTGCAGTTGCAAAATGAACTGGGGCCAATTTTTGACATTACCTGCGACTGTGAAGATGGCGCCCATGCCGGCGCTGAACGTGAACATGCCGAGATGGTTGCAGCTTTGATCATCTCGGCCGAGAACCGTTTTAATCGCGTCGGCGCGCGCGTTCATGACGTGACTCATGGCCACTGGCGTCAGGATATGGAAATTCTGGTGGGCCGCGCAGGTAACCGCCTGCCTTTTATCACTTTGCCCAAGCCGTGCAGCGCCGGCGACGTTGAGGTTCAGATTGAGGCCTTGCGAGAAATTGAGCTCAAATTCGGCGTTGACCGCAGGATTCCGGTTCATGTGCTGATCGAAACCCACGGCGCACTGCGTGAAGTGTGGGAAATTGCCGCCCTGCCCGGTGTTGAAAGCCTGGATTTTGGCCTGATGGATTTTGTCTCCGGCCA
>JAABRC010000327.1 GCA_011391115.1 Candidatus Egaibacter danicus
AAGGTTTCTGTGCCGTGTTTCCGGCCATGACGCGGCGGCTTGAATTTGGCAAGGCAGACATCCATTACCTCGCGAACCTGTGCCACAACTGTGGTGCCTGTCTGCACGCCTGCCAATACGCGCCGCCGCATGAGTTTGCAGTCAACGTGCCTCAGGCCATGGCCCAAGTGCGCGGACAAACCTATGCTGATTACGCCTGGCCACCTGCGCTGGGCAAGCTCTACCAGCGCAACGGTCTGACGGTCGCGCTTGCGCTGGCAGCTGCATTGGCGCTGTTTCTGGCAATGGTTATCTCGATACGCGGCACGTTGTTCCACGCGCCGCTGGCAGGTAATTTTTACGCTGTTTTTCCGCACAACCTGCTGGTCACCATGTTTGCGCCGATCTTCCTGTTCGCAGTGCTGGCTTTGAGTCTCGGGGTGCGCAGGTTCTGGCGCGATGTGTCTCCGGGGGAGGTCGATAGCGGCGCCATGGCAGAAGCCACCAGCAACGCCCTGCGCCTGAAGTTTCTGGATGGCGGTCACGGTGAGGGCTGCAACAACGAGGATGATGCCTGGACCCTGTGGCGCAAACGCTTTCATCACGCCACGTTTTATGGGTTCATGCTGTGCTTCGCGTCTACCTGCACGGCCACGGTTTATCACTACGTCTTCAATCGGCAGGCACCTTACGCGATGACCAGCTTGCCGGTCCTGCTGGGTATCGCCGGTGGTGTCGGTTTGCTGGTGGGGCCGGCCGGTCTGTTCCGGTTGAATTTGCGCCGCCACCCGTTGCATGGGGATGCCGCACAAAAACCGATGGACCGCGCTTTTATTGCTCTGCTGTTTTTCACCAGCCTCACCGGTCTGGCGCTGATGATCTGGCGCGATACACCAGCCATGGCCTTGCTGCTGGCCGTGCATCTTGGTGTGGTTATGGCCCTGTTTGCCACACTGCCGTACGGCAAATTTGCGCATGGCGTGTATCGTTGTGCGGCCCTGCTCAAGTGGTCAATTGAAAAACGGCAGCCGCTGTTGCTGAAGCTCGGAGATGATTGAATAGATGCAAATTCAAGAGCCATTTTGGCCCTTAGACCTCGTTAAATATGCGTGATAAGCTATTAATTTAGTAGCAAATCATGTGTAGACGCTGGGATCAGCGAATACCAGATCCAGGGGAAAGCAGCGCCCCGCGAGATGGTCTTCCATACATCGCAGGACCAGTGGGCTGCGGTGACGGGCCTGACTGGCCCGCACTTCATCGGGCGTCATCCACAGGGTACGGACGATGCCGTGATCGAGCTGCCGGTTGGCTTGTTCGTCGTCGACTTCACCGCGAAAAGCAAACCGGAGGTAGGTCACATCTTGTTCGGGGCCGCCAGCGTTTGTGGTCTGGCGTCGTGAGCGGGTCATGTACACCCCAACCAGCCCGGTTGGCTGGAAAACCCGGGTGGTTTCTTCAAGCGCCTCGCGGGCGCAACCATCAGCCACCGACTCGCCAGGGTCCAGGTGCCCGGCCGGGTTGTTGAGCATCAAACCGGTGGAGGTGTGCTCCTCAACCAGCAGAAATTTGCCGTCTTTCTCAATGATTGCAGCGACGGTGACGTTGGGTTTCCATTGGGTGTCCATGAGCAATTATGCGTGGCGATGTCAGCGTAGCTTTGCCATGTCAGCAGGATTACCCCGATCAAAACCCATGGAAAATTCATGTAAGCTAGCGGCAAGAACTAAATTAACCTGTCGAGGAGTCGCTTCATGCTGATTGGCGTACCCGCTGAAACCACAGTGGGCGAAACCCGCGTTGCCGTCACCCCCGAGACGGCTAAAAAACTCAAAGCCCAGGGCCACACCATCCGCATCCAGTCGGGCGCAGGCGTGGCCGCCAGTGTGCCAGACGATGCGTATGTGGCTGCAGGCGCTGAAATTACCGACATGGCAGGTGTCTACGCGTGCGATCTGGTGCTCAAGGTTCGCAGCCCGTCAGACGCTGAATGCGCGCAGATGAAGCCCGGTACCACGCTGGTAGGCATGCTCAACCCGTTTGACGCGCCAGGCCTGCAACGCCTGGCTACGGCTGGCCTGACTGGCTACGCACTGGAGGCGGCCCCCCGTACCACACGCGCCCAGAGCATGGACGTCTTGTCTTCCCAGGCCAATATCGCAGGCTACAAGGCCGTCATCATGGCTGCCGATAAATACCAGCGGTTCTTCCCCATGCTGATGACCGCCGCCGGCACGGTGAAAGCGGCGCGGGTGGTGATTCTCGGCGTGGGTGTGGCGGGATTGCAGGCCATCGCCACGGCCAAGCGTCTGGGCGCGGTTATCGAAGCGTCTGACGTGCGCCCCAGCGTCAAGGAGCAGGTTGAGTCGCTCGGTGGAAAATTCATCGATGTGTCTTACGACACGCCGGAAGAGAGGGAAGCAGCGCAGGGTGTAGGTGGCTATGCCAAGCCCATGCCGCAGAGCTGGCTGGACCGCCAGAAAATCGAAGTGGCCAAGCGGGTGGCGCAGGCGGACGTGGTGATTTCCACCGCGCTGATTCCCGGTCGCCCGGCGCCTACGCTGATCACCGAAGACATGGTCAAGAGCATGAAACCTGGCTCGGTGATCATCGACATCGCTGCAGGCAAGGGCCCCAATGGCGGTGGCAACTGCCCCATTTCAGAAGCCGACAAAACCGTGGTGAAACATGGGGTGACGCTGGTTGGCGAGACCAATCTGCCCGCACTGGTGGCGGCCGATTCATCGTCGCTGTATGCCCGCAACGTGCTCGACTTCCTCAAGCTCATCATCAACAAAGAAGGTGCGCTGCATGTGGACATGAATGACGACATCGTGGCGGCCTGCCTGATGGCGCAGGGCGGCTCCGTCTTGCGCAAGTAAAAACACAATCCGAGCACAAATACCGAGGCTTCTCATGGATATCGTTTCTCCCACGGTCACCAACCTGATCATCTTCATACTGGCCATCTATGTGGGCTACCACGTGGTGTGGACGGTTACCCCCGCATTGCACACCCCGCTGATGGCGGTGACCAATGCGATTTCAGCCATCGTCATTGTCGGTGCCATGCTGGCCGCTGCGTTGACCGAGACTACGCTGGGAAAATCCATGGGCGTGCTGGCCGTAGCGCTGGCGGCTGTCAATGTGTTCGGCGGCTTCATGGTGACCCGGCGCATGCTGGAGATGTTCAAGAAAAAAGACAAGAAGCAGCCTGCTGGTGACAAAGGGGCAGCTAAATGAGCTTGAACCTCGTTACCCTGTTGTACCTGTTTGCCAGTGTCTGCTTCATACAGGCGCTCAAGGGCCTGAGCCATCCCACCACGTCCATCCGTGGCAACCTGTTCGGGATGATCGGTATGGCAGTGGCGGTTATTACAACCGCCGCACTCATTGTCAAATTATCGAGTGGCTCAGCCTTTGGACTGGTCTACGTGTTCGGCGCCCT
>JAABRC010000328.1 GCA_011391115.1 Candidatus Egaibacter danicus
AAATATTATCCTGACACTGGATGTCAACAAGGACACCGTGGGCCAGTCAACCTCTGCCGGCTTTGCCATCAATACCAAGCACATTCAAACCCAGGTTCTGGTCGAGAATGGCGGTACTGTTGTCATCGGTGGTATTTTTGAACTGACCGAATCCGAGAACGAAACCAAAGTGCCTTTCCTGGGTGATTTGCCTGGGGTTGGAAACCTGTTCAAGGCAAAGGCCCGTTTGTCCAACAAACAGGAAATGCTGGTTTTCATTACTCCCAAAATGATTGCAGACAAGGCAGTCGTGCGTTGAGTTGAACCCGGTGCTGTACCTGCCCGCATGCTTCGTGCAAATTGATATTTAGTCTGGTCGGCCTGCCCGGATCAGGCAAGTCCACCGTCGGGCGCCAACTCGCCCGGCGGCTCCAGCTCCCCTGTGTTGACTCCGACCACGAGATCGAAGCTCGTCTGGGTTGTTCCATTCGCGAATACTTTGAGCGGGAAGGCGAGGAGAGCTTTCGCGATGTTGAAGAGTCGGTGATCGATGAATTGACGTTGAACCAGGAAGGCGTTCTCTCCACGGGTGGTGGCTCGGTGTTGCGCGCGGCGAACCGCAAACATCTTCGTGAACGCGGCAAAGTGATTTATCTGAAGTCGTCGCCTGACGAACTGTTCCGGCGTTTGCGCCATGATGTGAACCGACCTCTGCTGCAAGTGGCCGATCCACTTACCCGATTGCGTGACCTGTACGCCATTCGTGATCCCCTGTATCGCGAAACGGCTCATTACGTACTGGAAACCGGACGCCCTTCTGTAGCAACCTTGGTGAACATGATCGTGATGCAACTGGAACTCGCTGGCGTCTTGCCTCGCAAGGAACAATAGTCCGCGACATCCGGCGCGAGGCCAAGAGGCTCTAAACTCCCCGGTTATGAATTCACGTTCCAATGAAACAGTCATCATCGATCTGGCTGACCGCAGCTATCCCATCCTGATTGGCCCGGCACTTCTGAGTGATCCCCAGACTTTTGCATCAGTTCCAGGAGCGGCTACGGCGCTGATTGTGAGCAACACCTCGGTAGCGCCGCTGTATGCCCAACGCCTGAAATCAGCCCTCTCTGCCCGGTTCAAACAAATCCACGTTGTTTCCCTGCCGGATGGTGAAGAACACAAAAACTGGCAAACGCTGAACCTGATCTTTGATGCGCTGCTCGAAAACAGGAGTGACCGCAAGACCGTTCTTTTTGCATTGGGTGGTGGTGTCGTTGGTGATATGACAGGCTTTGCAGCGGCCAGTTACATGCGTGGTGTACCGTTTGTGCAAGTGCCCACTACGCTGCTGGCGCAGGTGGATTCCTCGGTGGGTGGCAAGACGGCCATTAACCATCCGCTGGGTAAGAACATGATTGGCGCCTTCTACCAACCGGTGAAGGTTGTCTGTGATCTGGACACGCTCAAGACACTACCCACGCGCGAGCTGAGCGCCGGCCTGGCAGAGGTCATCAAATACGGGCCCATTGCCGACATGGCCTTTCTGGACTGGATTGAATTGAATCTTGATGCCTTGATGGCGCGTGACCCGGCTGCGTTGGCCCATGCCGTCAAACGAAGCTGCGAAATCAAAGCCTGGGTAGTGGGGCAGGATGAGCGTGAATCAGGTCTGCGGGCGATTCTCAATTTCGGCCACACGTTCGGACATGCCATGGAAGCCGGTCTTGGGTATGGCCATTGGCTCCATGGTGAAGCCGTGGGTTGTGGCATGGTGATGGCAGCACATCTTTCGCAACGTTTGGGCCTGATCGACAGTACGTTGGTCGATCGGCTGACGTCGCTGATTCAACGAGCGGGTTTACCCGTCGTCGGTCCCGACCTTTTGACGCAAGGTAAAGCCAGGGCACCGGCTGCGGACGATGCGGCAGATAATGCCAGTTGCTACCTGGACCTGATGCGCGTTGACAAAAAAGCCGAAGCGGGTGAAATCAAGTTTGTGGTGATTGATGGACCCGGGCGCGCTTCTGTGCGAAGTGCACCTGACGCGCTGGTACGCGAAGTCATCAATTCATGTTGCAGCCAATCGCTATAAAAAAAGTAGCTGATTACGCATATACAGCAAGGTCTAAGGCCATATTTTCTTCATGAAATGACGCAATTGGCACCCTACGCATGTGACCCCGGCCAGACCCGTGGTCGGCGCCACATGGAACAGGCGGCACCAACCCGTACCGAGTACCAACGGGACCGCGACCGGATTGTTCATTCCACGGCCTTTCGCCGGCTCGTTTACAAAACGCAGGTATTCCTCAATCACGAGGGCGATATGTTCCGCACGCGGCTGACGCACTCACTGGAAGTCGCCCAACTGGGTCGCTCCATCGCGCGGTCACTGTGTTTGAACGAAGATCTGGTCGAAGCCATTTCACTGGCGCATGATCTGGGGCATACGCCTTTTGGCCATGCTGGTCAGGATGCCCTGAACGAATGCATGTCGGCCCACGGGGGGTTTGAGCACAACCTGCAAAGTCTGCGCGTGGTCGATCATCTGGAAGAGCGGTATCCGGCTTTCGACGGGTTGAATCTCACGTTCGAGACCCGCGAGGGCATTCTCAAACACTGCTCGCGTGCCAATGCCGAGCGATTGGAGGTGGCAGAAGGGGCGACAAAAGAATCCCTGGGTGGCGTTGCCAGGCGGTTTCTGGACCGCACCCAGCCCAGTCTGGAAGCCCAGTTGTGCAACCTGGCCGACGAAATCGCCTACAACGCCCACGATATTGATGACGGTGTTCGCTCAGGCCTGCTGACACTGGAGCAGCTGCAGGAAGTGCCGCTGGTCAATGATTTCCGCAGGCAAACCCTGGTCGATCACCCGCACCTGAAAGATGGGTCGCAGGGACGGCGCGTGCTGTACGAAACCATCCGGCGCATGCTCAGCGCGCAGGTGTATGACGTGATCGCTTCCACGCAACGTGCAATTGACGCGCACGGGCCACAAACTGTTGATGCCGCCCGGCGTTTGCCGTCGCTTGTTCAATTTAGCGACGGCATGCGCCACCAGTCAACCATGCTGAAGAAATTCCTGTTTCAAAACCTGTATCGCCATCCACAGGTCGTGCATACCACGGGCCAGGCCAGACAGGTGGTTCGTGAATTGTTCGCAGCCTACACCAGTGCGCCTCAGGAAATGCAGGCGGGATTTTCTGCCAGATCGGACGCCACGCGTGGTGTGCAAGACGCGGCAGACTCAGCAGCCCGCGTGGTAGCGGATTACATCGCGGGCATGACTGACCGTTTTGCCTCCCGCGAGCATGAGCGCCTCACCGGGGAGCGATTGCTCGCGCCATGACCACCCGGGCCACCACCCCGTCGCTGATGCCTGCTCTGGTTGTCATCCTCGCGGGCGTCAGCGCCGCGCTGCACGTGGGCAAGCTGTCGCCAGCG
>JAABRC010000329.1 GCA_011391115.1 Candidatus Egaibacter danicus
ACAACAATGTCAGCGGGCTTTTTTATTGCTCATTTAGGCCTTTAATCCTCGTTGGATATGCGTGAGTAGCTATTATTTTTATAGCACTCGCACTCAAAAATGGCGACGGCCAATCAATACGCCTGACCCAACTGGTCCAGAATAGCCGGGTTTTCCAGTGTGGAGGTATCCTGGGTGATGGACTCACCTTTGGCCAGTGAGCGCAGCAGGCGGCGCATGATCTTGCCGGAGCGGGTTTTTGGCAGATTTTCACCAAAACGGATGTCCTTGGGCTTGGCAATCGGGCCAATTTCCTTGGCCACCCAGTCGCGCAACTCCTTGGCGATGGCTTTGGCTTCGTCGCCCGTGGGGCGTGAGCGCTTAAGCACCACAAAGGCGCAGATGGCTTCACCGGTCAGATCGTCCGGGCGCCCCACCACGGCGGCTTCAGCCACCAGATCGGTCTTGGAAACCAGTGCGGATTCAATTTCCATCGTACCCATGCGGTGGCCAGACACATTCAGCACGTCATCGATACGGCCAGTGATGCGGAAATAGCCCCGGTCGGCACTGCGCACCGCGCCGTCACCGGCCAGATACAGCTTGCCGCCCATTTCTTCAGGAAAATAGCTCTTCTTGAAGCGCTCAGGGTCGTTCCAGATGGTGCGGATCATCGACGGCCATGGCCGTTTGACGACCAGAATGCCGCCGGTACCGTTGGGAATGTCATTGCCGACTTCGTCCACAATCGCCGCCATGATGCCGGGCAGCGCGAGGGTGCAACTGCCGGGAACCAACGGTGTGGCACCGGGTAGCGGCGACATCATGTGACCGCCGGTTTCGGTTTGCCAGAAGGTGTCCACGATCGGGCATTTCTCATGCCCAATGTTTTTGTAGTACCACATCCAGGCTTCAGGGTTGATGGGTTCTCCCACCGAGCCCAGAATGCGAAGGCTGCTCAGGTCAGAGCGGTCGGGATGCACTTTTTCGTCGCTCTCGGCAGCCTTGATCAGAGAACGGATGGCCGTGGGTGCGGTGTAGAAAATCGTGCACTTGTGGCGCTCAATCATCTGCCAGAAGCGTCCGGCATTCGGGTACGTCGGCACGCCTTCAAAGATGATCTGTGTCGCACCGGCAGCCAGCGGGCCGTAGGCCACATAGGTATGGCCGGTGATCCAGCCGATGTCTGCCGTGCACCAGAAAACGTCGGTGGGTTTCAGATCGAATGTCCAGTCCATCGTGAGCTTGGCCCACAGCAGGTAGCCGCCAGTCGAGTGCTGCACACCCTTGGGTTTGCCGGTAGAACCCGACGTATACAAAATGAACAGCGGGTGCTCGGCTCCCACGGGAACCGGTGCACACTCGAGGCTCTTGCCGGCCAGCGCCTCGGCAAAGGTCTTGTCGCGGCCTGCCACCATGTTGCACGCCGTTTGCGTGCGCTGGTACACATATACATTCTTGATGGACTCGCAGCCACCCATGGCCAGGCCTTCGTCCACGATGGCTTTGAGTGGCAACTCCTTGCCACCGCGCATCTGGAAATTGGACGTGATAACGGCCACGGCGCCAGCATCAATGATGCGTTCCTGCAATGCCTTGGCCGAGAAGCCGCCGAACACCACACTGTGCGTAGCGCCAATACGGGCGCAGGCCTGCATGGCAATCACGCCTTCCAGCGTCATGGGCATGTAAACCAGCACGCGGTCGCCCTTCTTCACGCCGTCGGCCTTGAGGGCATTGGCAAACTGGCTCACACGGGCCAGCAATTCTTTGTAGGTGGTCTTGGTGACGGTGCCGTCATCGGCTTCAAAAATCACGGCCACCTTGTTTTCAGTGGGTGTACCGATGTGCTTGTCCAGGCAGTTGGCAGAAGCATTGAGTTCACCGTCATCAAACCATTTGTAGAACGGCGCGTTGGACTCGTCCAGCGTGCGGGTGAACGGCTTGTTCCAGAGAACGTTTTCGCGGGCCAGGCGGGCCCAAAAGCCTTCGAAGTCTTTTTCGGCCTCTTTGCAAAGGGCGTTGTAGCCGTCCATGCCGGAAATACGGGCCGCTTTCACAGTGGCTTCGCTGGGCGGGAACACGCGATTTTCAACCAGGACTGACTCGATGGTGCTCATTTTTTCGTCTCCTCAATAGGGTCTTCGACTTCTGTGGATATCAGGGGGTTTTGTCAAGTACGGACTATCCGGGGTGCCACTTACAAAGCACTGACGGTACGGTTCCCCAAGAATACCGGGAATCAGGACCTGCAGGTTGCCGGCCTACAATTCCGGCTGTCCGTAAAAACCCCTATCCAGACCGAATCTGAGCCCCCCATATGAGCGAAATAAAAACAGGTAGTCCCAAGAAACTGCGCCCCTTGGCCAACTTCATTTTTTCCAGCCGCTGGCTGCAACTGCCCCTCTATCTGGGACTGATCGCTGCACAGGCGGTCTATGTCTTCCATTTCTGGGTCGAGCTCGTTCACCTGCTGGAAGCAGCATTTGGCAGCCAGACCGCCCTGCAGGCGCTGATCACCAGCATCGGCTACAAGACCGAATTCCAGATCACGTCACTCAATGAAACGGTGATCATGCTCGTCGTGCTGGCGCTGATAGACGTGGTCATGATTTCCAACCTGTTGATCATGGTGATTGTGGGTGGTTATGAAACCTTTGTCAGTCGCATGGACCTGGAGGAACACCCAGACCAGCCCGAGTGGCTGAGTCATGTGAATGCCTCGGTCCTGAAAGTCAAGCTGGCAACGGCCATCATTGGCATTTCGTCCATTCACCTCCTCAAGACTTTCATCAATGCCGCCAACTACGACATCAAGGTTCTGATGTGGCAGACCATCATCCACGTGGTGTTCCTGCTGTCAGCGCTGGCTATCGCGCTCACCGACCGGCTGATGGCACATGGCGCACCGAGTTCCGACAAAGCTGACCATTAATGCAGCGAATGCACTTCAGTCAGTAACTCGGACACCAACTGGCAAAGCATTCGGTCTGGCCATCAGCAACAGGGCTCCCAACACGGCTGACAGCAGAGAACCCGTCAGCACGCCGAGCTTGACCTGAACTTCGTAGGCAGCTTCTGCGCCTTCGAAAGCGAGGGAGCCGATAAACAGGCTCATGGTGAAACCCACACCACACAAAACGCATACACCAAAGAACTGGAGCCAACTGGCTTGTGGAGGAAGGTATGCACCCCCCAGACGGATCAAGATCCACGACGCGCCAAACACGCCCATGGCCTTGCCCAGCAGCAAACCGGCAGCTATGCCCAGCGGAATGGTTTGGGTAAAAGTGGCCAGTGTGACACCTTGCAGCGAGACACCCGCATTTGAAAACGCGAACACGGGCAACACCAGAAAAGCAACCCAGGGCTGAATGGCGTGCTCCGCGCGATTCAGTGGCGATCCGCCCTTCCCGTCTGACATCGGGATCGCCAG
>JAABRC010000330.1 GCA_011391115.1 Candidatus Egaibacter danicus
CGAGTCCGATGTCAATCTGGCAATTGCTGCCAAGGCCGTCATCATCGGGTTCAACACCCGGGCCGACGCCGGTGCGCGCAAACTGGCCGAGAACAACGGTGTGGACATCCGTTACTACGACATCATTTATGACGCCGTGGATGAGCTCAAGCTCGCCATGTCGGGCATGCTGACGCCGGACAAAAAGGAAGAAGTCATCGGCACTGCGGAGATTCGCCAGGTGTTCAAGGTTTCCAAGATCGGCTCCATTGCCGGTTGTATGGTTACCGCAGGCGTCGTGCGCCGCACGGCGCGTCTGCGCCTGTTGCGCGACAACATGGTCATCTTCACCGGTGAACTGGACTCGCTCAAGCGCTTCAAGGACGACGCGAAGGAGGTCAAGGAAGGCTTCGAGTGCGGCTTGAACATCAAGAACTACAACGACATTCAAGAGGGTGACGTGCTGGAGTTCTTCGAAATTCGCGAAGTGGCCCGTACGCTGTAACTTGCTGCCAATATGGCCACGAAAAAGTCCACCACTCCCAACCGAAGCTTCAAGGTTGCTGATCAGATCCAGCGTGACCTGACAGAGTTGATCGCGCGCGAGTTGAAAGACCCGCGCGTTGGGATGGTGACCATTCAGGCCGTGGAGGTGACGCCAGACTATGCCCACGCCAAGGTGTTTTTCAGCCTGCTGGTGGGAGATTCCAAAGCCTGCGAAGAGGGTTTGAACCAGGCAGCGGGGTTTTTGCGCGCTGGTCTGTTCAAGCGCCTGCATATTCACACCGTGCCCACGCTGCACTTCATTTTTGACCGTACCACGGAGCGCGCCGCCGACATGAATGCCCTGATAGCACGGGCTGTGTCCTCGCGCGCAAAGGAAGACTGACCCTATGAATGCGCCGCGTGCACGGGTTGCCAGGCGCCCCGTGCATGGGGTGCTGCTGCTGGACAAGCCTCTGGGCTGGTCCAGCAACGATGCTTTGCAGAAAGTGAAGTGGTTGCTGCGGGCGGAGAAAGCCGGCCACACGGGTACGCTGGATCCATTGGCCACTGGCGTGTTGCCTTTGTGCTTTGGGGCCGCTACCAAATTCAGTCAACTACAGCTGGATGCCGACAAAACCTACGAGGCAGTGGCCCGTCTGGGCATCAAAACCTCAACCGGTGATGCAGAAGGCGATGTGATTGAAACCCGTCCGGTGAACCTGAGCGCGGGCGACCTGGAAAAAGTCGCAGCCCGGTTCACCGGGCCAATCCAGCAAACGCCACCGATGCACAGCGCATTGAAGAAAGATGGCAAGGCCTTATATGAGTATGCCCGGGCCGGCATTGAAGTGGAACGCGAGCCACGTGCCGTCACCATTCACGAACTGAAAGTGACCCTGGCTTCCGACAGCAGTGCGCAACCAGCTATTAAAATGATAGTGAAGTGCAGCAAGGGAACGTATATCCGCACGCTGGGTGAAGATATTGGGGAAGCGCTGGGCTGTGGCGCGCACCTGTCGGCACTGCGCCGGACCGAGACCGGCGGCTTCCCGGAGCGTCAATGCGTGACGCTGGAAGCGCTGGAAGCCATGAACGATGACGAGCGCCTGACCTGTGTCATGCCGGTGGATTCCCTGCTTCAAGGTCACGTTGTCGTCACGCTGGATGAAGACAATGCAGGTCGTTTCCTGAGCGGCTTGCGGCGACGGGGTAACTGGCCGGATGCTGCCCAGGTGGCGGTCTATGGGCCAAAAACCGCATTATTGGGTACCGCCCACATCAGGGGCGGTGAATTGATTCCCGGACGTTTGTTGAGTCCTCTGGAGGTCAGGGAATCCAGTGCTCAACACACATTGACAGCGCTGCCCGTGACACGGCTGGCAGAGACAGAACAGATTTAAGAGAAAGTGAACCATGAGTACGAAGCAAATCCGAAATATCGCCATCATTGCCCACGTTGACCACGGCAAGACCACCATGGTCGACCAATTGTTGCGCCAGTCCGGCACCTTTGCCCAGCATGAAAAAATTGTGGACACGGTAATGGACAACAACGCCATCGAAAAAGAGCGTGGCATCACGATTCTGGCCAAGAACTGCGCCGTGACCTGGGAAGGCACGCACATCAACATCGTTGATACCCCCGGCCACGCCGATTTCGGCGGCGAAGTGGAACGCGCCTTGTCCATGGTCGACGGCGTGGTGCTGCTGATCGACGCGCAGGAAGGCCCCATGCCCCAGACCCGCTTTGTGACCAAGAAGGCGCTGGCCCTGGGGCTCAAGCCGATCCTGGTGGTGAACAAAGTGGACAAGCCCGGTGCCCGCCCCCAATGGGTGGTCAACGCCGCTTTCGACCTGTTCGACAAGCTCGGCGCCACGGATGAACAGCTGGATTTTCCCGTGGTCTACGCTTCGGGCATCAACGGCTGGTCATCCATGGAAGAGGGCGCGCAGGGTGAACAGTGGGGCCCCGACATGTCAGCCCTGTTCAATACCGTGCTCAAGCATGTGCCGGCCCAAAAGGGCGATGCGGCAGCGCCGCTGCAACTGCAAATTTCCGCGCTCGACTTTTCGACCTTTGTCGGGCGGATTGGTGTCGGCCGCATCAGCCAGGGCACGATCAAGCCCATGATGGACGTGGTGGTGATGGAGGGGCCGGATGGCAAAGCCGTCAAAGGCCGTATCAACCAGGTGTTGACCTTCCAGGGCCTGGAGCGCGTGCAGACCACGGAAGCCGGTCCCGGCGAAATCGTGCTGATCAACGGCCTTGCTGACATCGGTATTGGCGTGACCATCACCGATCCCGTCAATCCGGCACCGTTGCCCATGCTCAAGGTGGACGAGCCGACCCTGACCATGAATTTCTGCGTCAATACCAGCCCGCTGGCTGGCCGCGAAGGAAAGTACGTCACCAGTCGCCAGATTTGGGACCGCCTGCAGAAAGAGCTTCAACACAATGTGGCCTTGCGCGTCAAGGAAACCGGTGAAGAAGGTATCTTCGAAGTCATGGGTCGCGGAGAGTTGCACCTGACCATTTTGCTGGAAAACATGCGCCGCGAGGGTTACGAACTGGCAGTCAGCAAGCCGCGCGTCGTGATGAAAGAAGTGAACGGTGAAAAGTACGAGCCGATCGAATTGGTGACCGTCGACATCGAAGACCAGCACCAGGGCGGCGTGATGCAGGCTCTGGGTGAGCGCAAAGGTGAACTCAGCAGCATGGAGCCGGACGGCCGTGGCCGTGTGCGCCTGGAATACCGCATCCCGGCGCGTGGCCTGATCGGATTTACCAATGAATTCCTGAACCTGACGCGCGGCTCTGGCCTGATTTCCAACATCTTCGATTGCTACGAGCCGCACAAGGGTGACATCGGCGGGCGCAAGAACGGTGTGCTGATTTCGATGGATGCCGGGGAAATTTTCACTTACGCGCTGGGCAAGCTGGATGATCGTG
>JAABRC010000331.1 GCA_011391115.1 Candidatus Egaibacter danicus
GCTTCCCCAATAGGAAGAAATTTAATTAAATTAAACGTTACCTCTAGGAAATCATGAACAAAGTTCTCGCTACCCTGATCGCTGGCCTGTTTGCTGCTGGTGCTTTTGCCCAGGCCGCTGCGCCTGCTGCTTCCGCCGCCAAGGCTGCTGCTCCCGCTGCTGCTGCACCAGCCGCAAAAGCTGCTGCTCCTGCTGCTGACGCCAAGCCAGCTGTCAAGGCAGAAAAGAAAGTCATGAAGAAGAAGGCCAAGAAAGCCAAGAAGGCTGCTTCTGCTGCCTAAGTCTTTTTGACTTTGCGCCAAAATGCCCGCTTGTGCGGGCATTTTTGTTTCTGCGCACATGAAGAACGAAGAACCAGGAATTTGCCATGAAGCCGCTTTCTGCCATCATCCAATTTGTCCGCCTCGCTGCCACTGCAACGCTGCTCTCCCTGCTGGCGGCCGCCCTGCCCGCTAACGCCCAGGACTCGCCGCAGCTCAACCTGCCACGCACCAAGCTGTCGGCAGGCATGCATCTGATGGATGTGCAACTGGCCATGACGGGCGAACAGCGCCAGATCGGCCTGATGTTTCGCAAGGACATGCCGCAACATGAGGGCATGTTGTTTGTATTCGAGCAGCCCACGGTGCAATGTTTCTGGATGAAAAACACCATCCTGCCGCTGACAGCAGCGTTTGTGGCCGACGACGGCACCATCGTCAATCTGGCCGACATGAAGCCCCAGACGACCGACTCGCACTGCTCCGCCAAACCCGTGCGGTACGTGCTGGAGATGAATCTGGGCTGGTTTGCCAAAAAGAACATCAAGGCCGGCTTCAAGCTGGGCGGCAAGCCGTTTGAGGCCGCCAAATAAGTCGTTTGCTGTTATTTTGATAGCTTCTCACGCATATCCGGCAAGGGCTACAGGCCAAAAAGGCCCATAAAAAAGCCACCTTTCGGTGGCTTTTTGTCGTCTGCAGGGAAAACCGCAGGATCGGATCAATCAGGCGAAATTGGCTTCGGCAAAACCCCAGTTCACCAGCTTGTCCAGGAAGGTTTCGACAAACTTGGGGCGCATGTTGCGGTAGTCGATGTAGTAGGCGTGTTCCCACACGTCCACGGTCAGCAGGGCCTTGTCGGCGGTGGTCATGGGCGTGCCGGCAGCGCCCGTGTTGACGATGTCCACGGTGCCGTCAGGCTTCTTGACCAGCCAGGTCCAGCCAGAGCCGAAGTTACCCACGGCTGACTTCACGAACGCTTCCTTGAACGCGGCATAGGAGCCCCACTTGGCCGTAATGGCCGCGGCCAGTTTGCCGGAAGGCTCGCCACCACCGGCTGGCTTCATGCAGTTCCAGAAGAAGGTGTGGTTCCAGATCTGGGCAGAGTTGTTGTAGATGCCGCCGCTGGACTTCTTGATGATTTCTTCGAGCGTCATGCTCTCGAACTCGGTGCCCTTTTGCAGGTTGTTCAGGTTGACCACATAGGCGTTATGGTGCTTGCCGTGGTGGTACTCCAGCGTCTCCTTTGAGTAGCTGGGGGCCAGAGCGTCAATCGCGTAAGGGAGTGCAGGCAGGGTATGTTCCATGATTCCTCGTGATGGTGGTTGTTCGAAAGATTGTTTTCGTCAAAGCGCTGAAAAGAACGCTGATTGTAGGAACTTTGTTTAACCCTGCCCGCACTGCTTTTATCCCGCACCGTCCCTACAGGTCAGGTAGCTGTCACCGAACGGTCAACTCCACCGAGCCATCGGCCAGCGTGGCGCGCACATCCTGCCCGGTGCGCATCTGGCTCACGCTGGTAATGGCCTGCCCTTGCGGCGTGGACAGCCAGGCATAACCGCGCTGCAGCACCAGGGTGGGATCCAGCAGGCCCAGGCGCACGGCGGCGCGGTCCAGCCGGTCACGCTGGCGCTTCAGGCCCTGCTGCAATTGATCGGGCAGCCGGGTCTGCAGTTGCTGAACGTCCTGGTTCTTCTGCCGCAAAAACAGTTGAGAGGCAAAGGTCAGCCGGTGCGCGCTCGACGCCAGCGCCAGACGCTGGCGGGCCGCCAGCGCGGACGGGCGCCCCAGTCGCGCCGTGGCGGTGTCCAGCCGCTGGCTCTGGGTATCGACATGACGCTGCAGGGCATCGGTCAGGCGCTCCTGCATGATGTCCACCGCACCCAGCCACACGTCACGCGGCTGCGACACCAGCTCGGCCGCAGCGGTGGGCGTGGGCGCGCGCAGGTCGGCACAGAAGTCGGCAATGGTGAAATCGGTTTCGTGTCCTACTCCAACGATCACGGGCACCGGGCTTTGCACCAGCGTGCGGGCGAGCTGTTCATCGTTGAAAGCCCAGAGGTCCTCTATCGAACCGCCGCCGCGCACCAGCAGGATGACGTCCACCACGGGCTTATCCGTTTCAGGTACAGATAGGCCCTTTTTGGGAGTCAAATCGGCCTCCAGCCCCCGTCCCTCTTGCGTGAGCAGATATAGATTTGATAGCGCCTTGACCAGCTCACCGGGTGCGCCCGCACCCTGCACCGACGCCGGTGCCACCACCACCGGGATGTGCGGCACCCGCCGTTGCAGTGCCGTCACCACATCATGCAGGGCTGCTGCACCCAGCGACGTCACCACACCAATACCACGCGGCGCCAGTGGCAGGCTTCGCTTGCGGCTTGTATCAAACAGGCCCTCGCCTTCCAGTTTTTCCTTCAGCCGCAAAAACTGCTCAAACAGGTTGCCTTGGCCCGCGCGGCTCATGCTCTCGATGATCAGTTGCAGGTCGCCGCGCGGCTCGTACACCCCCAAGCGGCCGCGCACCTCGACCAATTCGCCGTCACGCGGCGAGAAATCCAGCAGGCTGGCAGCGCGCTTGAACATGGCGCAGCGAATCTGGCCGGTCTCATCTTTCAGCGACAGGTAGCAATGGCCGCTGGCGGCGCGTGAAAAACCCGTGATCTCGCCGCGCACCGCCACCGGGTTGAACCGGGCGTCCAGTGCGTCAGCCACGGCACGACACAATGCGCCAACGGCCCAGATGCGCCCACCTGAAGTCCGCGCACCCATACTGATGTTGTCAGCGCCAGACATTCGAGGCACCAAGCCAAATGGAGCCTGCCGCCGCAGCTGTCTGGCAAGTACTCCACAAAACACGGCGCTGGCGCTGATCGGCCGACGTGTGGGTCCGATGTCCTGCAAAGCGTGATTCCACGTTATAACCCTTTGATTTCATTGAATTTTTTACCGCCTCAAATGTAATCGATCTGTCACATCCACGGTTTGGTGCGGCTTCGCGGCGGTCGCCACCCTACTTCTTCACAAAGTTATCCACAATTTCTGTGGTCGAAATGTATCCGGACTGTTGCTCATCCAGTGGTTACATCCGACGCTGACAGCCTCGCTGCGTAGGCCATAATCGCTAGGCTTTTCTTCTC
>JAABRC010000332.1 GCA_011391115.1 Candidatus Egaibacter danicus
CATGCCACCCCAGTACCGCACCCGCCAGTACGTCGTCGAAGACTGGCGTGGCCACCATCTCAGTGCACCGCCCCGTGGCTACCAATGGGTGCAGTCCGGCGGTGACTACGTATTGGTCGCGATTGCCACGGGCATCATCCTGCAGTTGCTGTTGAACAACTGACGTCGGTTCAACGCCCAGTGCTGACCCGCCAGACCACATTGCCCACATCGTCTGCCACCAGCAGTGCCTCCTGCCGGTCGAGGGCGACACCCACCGACGAGGCCAGGCCCAAGGACGCCGTGTGCGGTTCCAGCGCGCAGCCCGGATGCAAAGACCCGGTGAACCCCGCTGTGGGCATCAACCTCCCAGATTGCGGCGCGCTGCGCCTCTACTGCCATACCTCGTTCGGCCACATTGCTGTTGGAACCCACGGTGACATAGAGTTTGCTTGCGTCAGCGCTGGCATAGGGAAAACTCCACACCGCATCCGAGTTGGCGACGTACAGCCGATTTCCCGCCAAAGCCATGCCAAACGGTGAGTTCAAGCCCGCCACCCATGCCACGAAAAACACAGTGGTGGAGTGCATGTCCCGCGCCCGCTAGACTTGCGGTCCCTGCAGGGCCTTGCTCAGCTGATCTACAACCCCTGACCAATCAGAGTCCTGCAGCAAGGATTCTCTGAGGAACGATGCTTGTGAAGCCGTCCAGTAGGGCGCGTCCGGCAATCGGAACCCGTCCGCCATTGCGGAGTGAATCGTCAGAAAATGACTGATTTCAAGAGGCTCGCTTGGCAAACCCAGTTGGGCGAAAAGCTCGTGGAAGTGGTACATCGCTTGGTTCATAGAGGTTTTCGCAATGATCAGGCAGCGTGCTTTTTGATCCACGCCACATAGTGGTCCATCCAGTTCTGGAGAAATTCTTTACTGGCTTCACCGATGGCTCCGTCAGACGCAAACAGTTCGTCCTTGGTCTGGATAAAGGCCTCGGGCTGTCCAAGGGTCTGCACATCCAGATAGGCCAGGATGTTGCGTAAATGTTGCTGCGCCAGCGCAGTGCCTAGGGCGCCAACGGACACACCCAGCACACCCGCGGGCTTCCCGGCCCAGGCGCTTTTACCGTAGGGTCGCGAGCCGTGGTCAATGGCATTCTTCAGCACGCCGGGAATGGACCGGTTGTATTCGGGCGTGATAAAGAGCAGCCCTTGGGCCTTCTGGATTTCCGCCTTCAAGCGAAGGACGGACATCGCCTGATGGACGTCGTCATCCTGGTTGTACAGCGGCAGGTCATCAATTTGTACCTGTTCGAACGTGAAATCAGACGGCGCGAGCATCGCCATGGCATGGGCCAGTTTTCGGTTGAAGGACTCCCGGCGAATGCTGCCGACAAGAACGGCAATTTTGTACAGACTCATGGTCTTGCTCCAAAAAGAAGATAGTGCGCCGGGACGTTGTCTCTGACTGTGCTCAAACGAACGTTGACCGAAGCCAAGCCTACTGAGCCGCAATCACGATGGTTGAGTTGGCGAGCATCTGGTCATTCAAGGCGCTCAGGCAATGTTTGCGGATGGCCTTATTGGCTAGTGCATGGCAGCGCGCAACTGCGGCTGCCTGTGCGGCGGTTTCCTGTCTTCGCAACTCACCGACAGTTGTGGCAGCCTTCACAACCGAATAGAAAGCCAAAAGCATGCCAACGACGGCCAGCGAAACCACGAGCACACTCGAGCGGGATTCGAAAACCTTGAACTGTTTCAGTGGCATGGCTCTTCCTCTCACTAATGGCTACGGCGTGGCCCGCCAAAACCTGGGCGCCTTGGGGGACTCGTTAGCGTCGCCCAGCTTTTCCTCGGTTTTGCCGGAGACTGGCCTGTCCATACCCTGGACTTGCTGGGACATGCTGCCAGCAAAATCATCCGCCACCTCTTCCACTGGGTCGGCGAGGTCTTTGTCAATGCCACTCACTGGGTTCTTGTTCATAGTGTTTGCCGTTCAAGGAGTGAATGTGCGGCGCAAACCAATTGCTTCTGTCTGCGCCGCAGTTTGTGCATTACATGGGTGCCTGGTCTTGGTAGGGCTTGGTGCCGTAGTAGGCGTGAACGCCTTCAGCCCAGGTCTGGTCCGACATATTGGGCCAGTTGTCCTTGTCGAAGCCGGGCGCGGCTTCCAGGCGTTCTTTGTTCACATCCAGCGTGAAGCGTTTGTTGACGGTATCGAGCTTCAGGGCGTCCCACGGCACGGCAAACAGGCGGTCACCCATTCCCAGGAAGCCGCCAAATGACAACACGGCATAACTGACACGGCCGGTGTGCATGTCCAGCATGAATTCCTTGATGTCACCCAGGTCATCACCGGCGTTGTTGTACACGTCGTTTCCGGTCAACGTGCCCGCACCCATCAATGCAGGGCCGGGGCCGTCTTGCGTGTTGATTCGGTACATGCCATAGGTGTCGCGGTCTACATAGTTCATAACTTACTCCATTTGAGATTCAAAGTGATCAATGATCAAGGCACTCCACACAACTGTGAACGCCTGACACGAAGATAGGCTTGGAAGCCAGTTGGGTCTGTGCTGCAGCGAACGTTGGCAGGGTGCAAGACCAACAAAAAAATTGCCCCGGAACTCCTGTCAGAGCGCCGGGGCCAAGTGCCGGATGAACCATCCGGCCCGTCGGGGAGTGGTTGAGGTAAAGAACCCGACCTGCAAAGTTTCAGGCATCGGTTGTCGCGAGTCTGTTCGGCTGCGAACACAAAACAAGGTTTGACTTGTGTATCCCAACGCACAGAACCCGGTGATCAATTTCCATATCGTCTGTCCAGAATTCACACAACCAAACTGTAGGAAGTTGGCATGGAACACTTGGCACCTGGGGCGAAAGCAGCAGGCTACGTTGGCAACACGAAGCACACCTGCCCGCGATGCCATGGCAACCTGATTCGCAGGCCGCGCCGATTCATTGATCGGCTGCACAGCCTGTTCACGCCAGTGCAGCGCTACCGATGCGACCGATTTTCGTGCCGCTGGATTGGAAACATACAGATTGATCCGGTTGAAAACCATTCGCTCGCGACCATCTTTCGACATCCTTTTCAGAAGAATCATATGTTCACCCTCCTCAACACCTTGCTCATTGCCGCACTATTGCTACTGGTACTACTGACCGCCATCAGTGCATCGATGTCTAACCACCCGACTGCAGACATTGAACGCAGCGACGCCCCACCAGCCCGGGACAACGATTCACCCATCGACGCAAAGACAGACGGATCGCCGTCCTTCCAAATCGCCAATCCGCGTGCAGCAGAAACTCCCTGATTTGGGTGCGTGCCCAGAACCCGGATTCAACACACGCCTCTGGTTCCGTTTCATTGCCATCGCCAGGCCCTATTGGCTTTCCAATGAGCGCTGGCCCGCTTGGG
>JAABRC010000033.1 GCA_011391115.1 Candidatus Egaibacter danicus
GAAAACAATCAGCGCAGAATTGCCTTGCTCGAAGAGTCAGTGCGGCTGTTGTATCGCGAGTGGTTCGTAAGCTTTCGTTTTCCCGGTTGTCAAAGTCAAAAAGACGGGACCAACCTACCCAAAGGTTGGTCTCTTGGAAATGTTGGTGGTCTGACATCGCTTGTGAGCCGTGGCATCACTCCGCACTACGACGAGGCAGCCAGCGGCCTTGTTATTAATCAGAAGTGCATTCGTGGAGGTCGTCTGACCTTGGCTGCAGCGCGCAGGCAATCCAAAGAAGTGAAGTCTGATCGGAATTTGCAGATTGGTGATGTGTTGATCAATTCAACTGGAGCGGGTACGTTGGGTCGCGTCGCACAGGTTCGAACAGCGATACCCGACTGCACAGTGGACACACATGTGACTATCGTTCGACCAAACGATCTCAATAGCGCCGCATTCCTTGGCGTCGCATTGATTGAGCAGGAGTCGGTGCTAGCGACGATGGGGGTCGGTGCGACAAATCAATTAGAACTTCCTCGCGCCGATATTGCGTCTGTACCACTAGTTGTTCCACCCGAACAATTTCGCGTTGAATTTCATGAGCTTGTCTGGCCACTTTTTATGCAGGCAGAGACATTGGCAAAATCCAACGAGGGCTTGGTTGAGGCGCGCGACGCGTTACTGCCAAAAATAATGTCGGGCGAGCTCGCCGTCTGACCCAAAGGGAGAGAACAACAATGGCCAGCGCGGAATACTCAGAAGACAACAACATCCAGGAGCCCGCTGCCAAGCTTTTCGAGGACAACCTGGACTGGCGCTCGGTCTATGCCTTCAATGCCGAGACCTTTGGCCCGACCTCGATGTTGGGGCGCAAAGATGCGACCGAGGTGGTGCTGGTGCGAGAGCTGGATGCAGCACTGGTCAAACTGAACCCCAAGCTGGCGGCAACGCCTGGCGGGCGCCTCAAGCTGACCCTGGCGCGCGATCTGCTTCTGGATGCGGATCCGACCAAGACCTTGCTGCAGCACAACGAGGCTAAGTGGAAACTGATGCGCGACGGCATCACGCTGAAATCTCCGGGTGGCGTTGCGGCGGATGACGTGCATGTCACGGTGATTGACTTTGCGAACCCGACCGTGAACGATTTTCTGGTGGTGCGGGAACTGTGGGTCAAGAGTGGCCCGTTCCCGCGCCGTTGTGATCTGGTGGGTTTTGTCAACGGGCTGCCCTTGGTCTTTATCGAACTCAAACGCCACGACAAGGGCCTGAAGTCCGCGTTCGACGACAACTACAGTGACTACAAGGACACGATTCCAAGGCTGTTTCACTACAACGCGCTGGTGATTGTGTCTAACGGCCTGGATGCGCGCTTCGGCTCCATCACCAGCAGCTGGGATCACTTCTACCGCTGGAAGCGCTTGAACGAGGGTGACCCGGACCCGGCGCCCAAGCACGACGAGCCGCCGCTTTTGCCGTTGCTGCCCATCTTGTTGCGCGGTATGTGCAACAAGGCAGCGCTGCTGGACACCGTTGAAAACTTCATCCTGTTTGACAGCAGCGAGGAGGTGACGGTGAAGGTAGTGGCCCGCAACCACCAGTACATTGGCGTGAACAAGGCCATTACCAAGTTGCAGTCCGGCGACGCGGAAGTGCTGGCCGGCAAGCTGGGCGTGTTCTGGCATACGCAGGGCAGTGGCAAGAGTTATTCCATGGTGTTCTTCTGCCAGAAGGTGCACCGCAGGGTGTCAAGCGCCTACACCTTTGTGCTGCTGACCGACCGCAAGGAGCTGGACGATCAGATTTACGCCACCTTTGTGGGTTGTGGCGTCTCCACCAACAAGGGCGACAAGGCCACGGGCGCCGAGGGGCTGGAGCGCTTGCTGCGAGATCAGAACCGGCGCTATGTGTTCAGCCTGATTCACAAGTTCCGCAAGCGCGTAACCGAGCCCTGGACTGAGCGCCGTGACATCATCGTGCTGTCGGACGAAGCGCACCGCACGCAATACGGCCGGCTGGCAACGCAGATGCGAATGGCCCTGCGGCATGCGGCATTCCTGGCGTTTACGGGCACGCCTCTGATTGACAGCAAGGAGCGGCACGAGACTGAAAAGGTCTTTGGATCTTATGTCTCCGTCTACGACTTTCAGCGCGCGGTGGCGGATGGCGCCACCTTGCCGCTGTACTACGAAAACCGGGGCGAGAAGCTTCGCCTGGTGGACCCGGACCTGAACAAGCGGATTGAAGCGCGCATTGATGCGGCGCGGGCAGATGGTGAGTTGACGGAAGAGCAGGAAGAAAAGCTGTATCGGGAGCTGGCCCGCGAGTATCCGGTGTTGACGTCGGACACGCATCTCAACGATGTGGCCACCGATTTCGTGGAGCATTACCACCAGCGTTGGCGCTTGATGGAAGCCCCCACCAAGCAGGGTGAGCCCGCCAAGTACGGCGGCAACACCAAGGCAATGTTGGTCTGCATCGACAAGGTTACCTGCGCGAAGATGGCAACACGGATCAAAATCCTTTGGCTGAACAAGCAGCTGGAGCTGCAAGGCAAACTTCATAAGGAAGAAGCGGTGTATGCCAAAGCCGGCAAGCCTGAGCCGCCGTTCGTGATTCGACTGCGGGCACAGATAGGCTGGATGGCCGACACGCTGATTCACCCGGTGTTTAGCCCGGAGCAGAACGAGGTGAAGGACTTCAAGGCAGAAGGCATTGATGTGACCCCTTTGCGTGAGGTGATGGCCAACGGCATTGGTGGCAAGAAGCTCGATGAGTGCTTCAAAGACGGCAAGCACCCGTTCCGGGTGGCCGTGGTGTGCGCCATGTGGCTGACGGGCTTTGATGTGAAGTCCCTGGCCACCCTGTATCTGGACAAGCCCATGAAGGGGCACACCCTGATGCAAGCCATTGCCCGTGTGAATCGGGTGGCAGCCAACAAAAAGAACGGCCTCATCATTGACTACAACGGCATGCTCAAAAGCCTGCGCAAAGCGCTGGCCACCTATGGGCAGGGTGACAAAGGTTTGCCGGTTGACCCACTGTTTGATGAAGTCCAGGCGCTGGCCGAATACGCGGCCTCCATCGGCAAGGTGCAGGCTCAGCTCGCGACACTGGGTTACCACTTGGATGCCTTGGTGCGCGCCGAAGAGGGCGAAGAAACCTGGGTTGAACTGCTACATGCACAGAATGCGGTGAGCACTTCGCCAGAGAACAAGAAGACGTTCCAAGTCCTGGCCGAAGACGTATTCGACCGGTTTCGCGGCCTGTTTCCTAACCCTGGCGTGTTCAAGTACGAGCCGCAGGAAAACGCCATTACTGCGCTCTACAACTTGCTGCAGAAGCCCAAACCCAAAGTAGACATCACGGCGATCATGCAAGAGATTCGCGGTGTGATTGACACGTCGTTGGACGTCGCGCAAAAGGGTGTGACAAAGCAGCCATCCAAACAGTATGACCTGTCTGGCATTGACTTTGAGCGCCTGCATGCCGAGTTTGCCAAGTCACCCTACAAGGAGACGGCGGTGCTGACCTTGCAGGAGCGAATTGAAGCGCGCCTGGCTTTGATGCTGAAGCTGAACCCTGGCCGTATAGACCTCTACAAGCGTTACCAGGAAATCATTACGGAGTACAACCGCGACAAGGACGACGCCGAGATTCAGCGCGTCTTTGATGACCTCATCAAGCTGCACGATTCCCTGGACCAGGAAGAGCGGCGCTACATACGCGAGGGCTTTGATAGCGAGAAAGAATTGGCGGTGTATGACCTGCTGTCAAAGGACAAGGCCGACATCACCAAGGGTGACATCGACAAGTTGAAGAAAGTGGCGCAAGCACTCATGGCAACGGTGGAGCAGCGCCGGCATGAGATGGGGGACCTGCGCGACCGCGCCTCTGTTCAGGCGCAGATGAAGGTCGCCATCATCGACCGGCTGCTGGAGGGGATGCCCGATGGCTATTCCAGCGAGGATATCGAGGCACGGGTTGAGGTCATTTTTCAATACGTGCAGGAGCAGATGCTTTCGGGCTCGATGCATTGAGTTTCTTAATAGGGAGTCTTCATGAAGCCTCGAATCACGGTGGATAGATGTAAACAATGGGCTGGCGTCACCTGCTCCCAAACGTCCAGCCGGTAGGCTCAATGAATTAATGGGATGAAATTTCTCAGTGTTGTGCTCTATACATTGCCGACCAAACATCCATATAAGCCGAGTGGCGTTTCTTTTCCTTCACCGTATTTTTGAAATTCGAATAATTTAAAGCCATGACCTGGTCATTCAACGCTTTGGCCACTAATTCGCGTGGCACCTTGGCCCGGTATTTGTAATCCGTGCCTTTGTTCACTTCGACCTTGACATTAGGGAACAATTTTTCGATGTCGCCCTTCATACGCGCCCGCACCGTCAACAGGTCGGTATCCCCCGGCTTTTGGACAATGCTGATAAAACTTTTTGATGTGAACAGCCACATGGTTTTTCTTTCTAAATTTGATGATGTGGACAGCATCGCACTACCCGGGCTCAAAAGTCGAGCCCAGGATCAACATACTGCGCGCCATTGATCAATTTACAAACACCTGGCTGCTACGATCCAGTAACTGGGCTCAAATTAGCGCCCCACCAGGAGATCAGGCGTGAGTCGAACAGAGCGTTTCTATCAAATTGACCAGCTGCTGGCGATCAGAAAGGTCATGTCGCGGCAAGATTTGCTCAGCGTGCTGGAGGTGTCCTGGGCCACGTTGAAGCGTGATTTGGCCTACATGCGCGATCGGCTCAATGCGCCCATCGAGTTTGACCGGGATGCAGGTGGTTATCGGTTTTGCACACCCTCTGTCGGCCCCAAGTACGAATTGCCGGGTTTGTGGTTCAACGCGGACGAGACCTACGCCTTGCTCACAACCCACCAACTGCTGTGTGATTTGGAGCCGGGCCTGCTTGCGCCGCATGTGGCTCCTTTGCTGTCGCGCCTGGAGGCCATCCTTGGGCAGGAAGAACTAAATTTCTCACAAATCGCCAACCGCATCCGCTTGGGTCGTATCGGCAAGCGCCGCAAGAACCCGGCCCATTTCAGTGTGGTGTCTCGGGCTTTGCTGGAACGCAAACAACTGCAAGTACGCCACTACTCACGCGAGCATGACAGCCATAGTGACCGAACCTTGTCGCCACAGCGCATGATCTTTTACCGGAACAACTGGTATTTGGAAGCCTGGTGCCAAGCCCGAAAGGCGTTGCGGCGCTTTTCTGTCGATGCGCTGGAGTCAGTGGAGCTGTTGACTGCCAAAGCCAAGGATGTTTCTGGCAAGCAGTTGGATGCGGCCTTCGCCACGGCGTATGGCATTTACGGCGGTGCCCGGGTCAAAAATGCCCACCTACGGTTTTCTGTGGCGGCCGCACGCTGGGTCGCAGATGAGGAATGGCATCCAGATCAAGTTGGCTCCCTGGATGCCGACGGCCGGTACGTGCTGGAGGTTCCATTTGCTGAACCGACCGAACTGCTGATGGACATCCTGCGCCACGGGCATCATGTTGAAGTGCTGGGGCCACCGGAACTGCGGCGTGCCGTCGTGTCAGCCATCAAACAGATGCAGGCGCTGTACCCAGACCAAGCGACGGTGCGAGCTGAAACAACAAGGCCGCCACGGTGATGGGTGGTTAGCGGTCCAACAATTCCACACCCCAGATCCAGAAGCAGACCGAGGGGCCTTCCTGAAGATGGAAGTGGTCACCATATTCGAATCGCTCCGAGCCCGGACCTTCTGCGTAAAGGGTGCCCTCGTCAATCGAGACGATGTCGAGCTTCTGATTGAGCAACTTCCAGCCAAGTGGTGTCAGGAGATCTCTGGGGACAGCCTCACACATGCCGCGGTTCAGCAGTAGCCGAGTCGGCCAACAACCGTATTGCCTGCGAAACCCAGCGATGGTCGCCAGAATGCGATGGACCGCAGCCAGCCCAGAGGTTGAACTCAAGATGTCTGATTCCGACAGTTGCGGCAGTGATCGCAACGTCTTAACGACGACTTCGTCATTGGCGTGAGAGGCAAACTGGGCCAATTGCGCCATCGGCACCAGATGCGTTGCTTGGCTTTCCCATTCCATGGCGGCCGGGTTGCCGCCCACCCTCATGGCGAGGTAATAGCGAGTCACGCTGGTGGTCCGGATCGAATCGCACAAAAAGCCGTTTAACTCCACCTTCAAACCGGACTCTTCAAACACCTCCTTCAAGGCATTGGCGCGCAGACTCAAGCCCTCCTTTGGATCGAGTTTGCCTTTGGGAAAGGTGTGGGTGTAGCCACCGAAGCCATTGCTGGGTGAGACCACCCAGACCCGCCCATCTGGCTCGATGACCACGGCACCGGAGGCAGGCGCTAGTCCAGCGGTGGTCTGCGTCGGTGGCTCGTCAAATGTTGAGGCTCCAGCCAGACGCTCCCATCCGGCTGCATCGCGGGGTGCATCGGTCCAGGAGGCAATCGCTAGATGGTTGACCTGCTCTGGCATGGCTCCATCCGGGATCACGGTGGCAATCTGGTCCGCCTGGCTCCAGGAGGAAGCGTTCGTGGGCTGGCTGGGGTGATCCAAGGCAACAGGCTGGGCTTTGTCGTTGTGGCGCGGGTGATACGTCTTCATGCTCGGATTCTTTCTCTGTGATCAACGTCCACCGCCATGGCGGCATCGCTGGGTGTTCTGTTTCACCATTGACCTAGATTGATCTTGGTGGTCCCTATGTTCCCTTTTCACGAGCTCAAATAGTGAGCCTGAAATTCCGCTGGGGTATCTCCTTACATCAGCTTGAAGTGCTCTGCGGATCCACCAGTGGGGTACAAATACTCGGCAAAGAATCCCTCGTTTACCTGGTAGTCACCAGCGTTGCTACTCACTGACTGGACGCCGATGGCATTTTTCTGCATCAGTTTGATGAGTCGCTCGAGGCCGATCAATTCAATAGGTGTTGCCCCGGGGCGGCAAGCCTCCATTTCCGCGCTTGGGGTGAAAGATGACGTCGTAAAAATCAAACCATATTTGGCACGCCCTTCAACTGCCCCCCGAAAATCCCTGACCTTTGACGAAGATACTTTGTTGTCGTCAAACCTTTTGCACTGCCATGCCACTGGCGCTTTAATCAAAGACAGTGCATCAAACGCAAGCATTCCCTCACCGTCCACGCCACCGTCACCAGATTGCCCGGTCACCTTGGTTGCCAACAGTCCGTTTTTAGTCATGATGAAAGCACACAGACGCTCAAAACCTTTATCGGGCATCTTGGTCAATAGGTTTTTGAGATTGCTCTCCCAGGACTCTGTGCCGATCAACTCGCTTTGACGGGCATCTTCAGAAGGTGCATCCTGAGCATCCGAATTGCCAGCTGTACCTTTTTGCGCACTGGCTTTGTAAATTGCTTTGACGCTGGCCGCGTCAAGAACCATGTCCCAGCCTTTGGGGGTGAGTTTCCAGTTGCCATAGCCCGCAGTTGCCATGGGCTCCAGTATGTCGGCATTTACGAGGTACATCCGTGCCCATTGAATATCGTTTGAGAACTTTTGCGCCCCTGACGCAAGGATGGTGTCTGGCACGGCCTTGTGCTCTGCCATCATGCTTTCGGCGATCCATTGTTTTACCGCTGCTGCCTTGGCGACACCATTCAATGACCGAAGCGCCTCAACGATGGGTTGGATGTAGCTCGTTGAATCCGGCAATTTTCCCTGACTGTTGTTGTTCATTACTTCACCATGATTGCGCTGCACAAGAATGGCAGCACATTCATTCTACGAATATCGTAGAGAAATTAATGTGGCGTTCTACGAATATCGATGGATGCCTAGGCAATCCACACCCTCAACACTCTTTGGACGACGCCTCCGCGACGCTCGAAAAAGAGTGGGCATCCCTCAAGATAAGCTGGGTGTCGCCATTGGCATGGACGAGGGTTCCAGCAGTGCCCGGATCAGTCGATATGAGACTGGAACGCATGAGCCACCGTTTGCGACCGCAGCAAACCTTGCGGTCGCACTCAACGTGCCGGCGGCCTATTTTTACTGTGACGACGATCTGTTGGCTGAATTGCTGATTCTTTATGCGGGGCTAACAAAATCCCAAAAAAATCAGGTCATGGCGCTGGCTTTGGAATTGAGCGGCTCGACCACGTAACTTTGCCTGCCTGCCAAGGCATCGGCCATATCCCGAATTTCCGTCATCATGGTCAGTTTGGCCAGCCACTCGGGCGTTATGGAGCCTTCACCATAAAACGCTCCGGCAATCTGGCCCGCCTGGGCCGCCGTCGTGTCGGCATCATCACCCAGGTTCGCCGCCATGAGCACACAGTCACGGAAACTGCTGGTCTGGGCAAAGCACCACAGGGTGGCTTCCAGGCTGTCCACCACATAGCCTGTGCCCCTGATGGCTTGCCTGTCCTTGGTGAGGTAGCTTCCTCGTCCAATGAGATCAACCTTGGTTGGCAGCTTGCCAGACAGCACTGGCGGTGCCAGAACCTGGTCTTTGCTTTGACTCTGCAATGCACGCACCAGAAGTTCGCCAAAAAGACGACTTGCCCCTAGGCATTCTGGAGCTTGATGGGTTGTCCTGGCTTGTTCCTCGCTGTACCTGACGGCTAGTTCCGGTTGGTCGGCATACCGAATGGGCACGGGTGCCAGTCGCATGAGACAGCCGTTGCCGGCGCTGTTGGGGTCGGTCGAGCCTGCCAGTGGGTTACCGTTGCGCTGGAAGCGCTGCAGCGCCCCACGAGTGGCGATGCCGATGTCAAAGCAGCGTCCGGTGCTGCTCATGTAACCCTCATTGGCCCAGCGGGTGTACCGCTGCATCTGATCATGCAGGTCAAAGCCGTTGTCGATCAGGCTGATCGCCAGACACAAGGCCATGCTGGTGTCATCGGTGAATTGGCCGGGTTCAAGCCCAAAAGGGCCGCCACCGATCATGTCGGTCAATGGCTTGAATGAGCCACGAGGTTTGAACTCGACGGTGGTGCCAATGGCGTCGCCCACAGCCAGGCCAAGGAGGGCGCCTCGAGCGCGATGTTGGAAAGTGATTTCAGGGTTTGTCATGGGGATCAGTATTGGAGAATTTTTGGCACAAGGCAAGCACTTCAGACCCTTACGTTGTTGACTAGCGTTGGAGCCGTTACTGAGGCTAAATGGAAGGACGCAGCGTTGGCGCCAACATCAAATGACGTGTTGCTCAAGGCCCGATCCATACGCTCGAACACAGATTACCAGCCAGGCAAACGGTGCGTTTACGTTGGCATGTTCGGGTTGGACCCGGTCGTTCGCTTTGCAAGCACAAGGCCGGAATTCAGGCCGGTATGGGCAGGAATGTGGCCAGCGCTTGTTGCCCGAAATCTATAAGCTGTACAACCCACTCGCCTACGATGAAGCATGGAGTTTGAAAGTGGAATTAGGGATCGACTTGCGCGAGGGCGGGTTCATTGGGCTCTGGCAGGCTTGAGACTTGCGAGCCTTTGAAAGAGCTACTTTCAACCACGTCACACTGGTGACACGCGCTGTTGGTAAAAACACCGGGTTACCCCAGGCGATACACCGCCATCAACCCAGTCTCCTCGCAGCACTCAGAAAGCCCCCCTGTTTATGTACTTCAAAACTCTCAGCGTCTTTTCACTGTCGGCACTTTTAGTAGCCTGCGGTGGATCCGATGGCTCCGATAGCCCCCCTGTGCCGCCACCGGTGGTTATTTTGCCCGTCTGTGCCGCATCTGTCGCTGCAGATTCGCCACTTAAAAACGTTGGCGAAATACAAGGTACTACCGGTACCAGCCCCATGGCGACGCAAAAAGTCACGGTGCGTGGCGTCGTCGTGGGTGAGTTCCAAAAGCAATCAGACACGGTGACAAAACTCAACGGCTTTTTCATCCAGCAAGTAACGCCCGACGCTGACCCGGCCACGTCAGAAGGTATTTTTGTTTACGCCCCCGACGCGGTCAAAGTCAGCAAAGGTGATTTGC
>JAABRC010000333.1 GCA_011391115.1 Candidatus Egaibacter danicus
CCGCTAAAAGGGGTGGTGGGATTTACTGACAACGTTCACCTGAAAAAAACGCCTGTTGCGATGAATCTTTCGGGCAGGATTCAGGAAGCTCTGACGCGTCAGGCTATGCGTGAAGCGAGGCGCGTAGAGATTCATGTCGACGATGCTGTCGTTACGCTTCGAGGGCGCGTCCATTCATGGGCTGAGCGCAGAGCCGCCGAGGGTGTGACATGGTCTGCGCCCGGTGTGGATCGCGTGAATAATGAATTGATTGTTGGTCCTTAGGCGTCAAATGGACCGTCCTCCAGTCATTCAAAAAAACGCGGCCGAATTTCGGGTCGCTCCCAATTGGGCTGAATACGAAACTGAGCGCAGCAGGTTCTCCTGGGAGGACGTGCGGCGGCAGCTGCGGGGTTTGCCTCACGGCGCACTCAATATTGGCTTTGAAGCCGTGGACCGGCATGCGGTGACGTCTTTGAGGGATCGTACGGCATTGCGATTTGTCTCGCGCAATGTCCCGGCCTATGATCTGAGCTATGGCGAATTGGCCCGTCAAACCAATCGTTTCGGCAATGTTTTGCAGCGCCTTGGCGTAGGCCAGGGTGACCACCTGTTCGTGCTGGCCGGGCGCATGCCTGAGCTCTATGTCGCGGTGCTGGGGGCGCTGAAGAACGGTACGGTGGTCACGCCGATGTTCTCGGCTTTTGGTCCGGAGCCGATTGCCACCCGCATCAACATTGGCGCGGGCCAGGTGCTCGTGACTACTGATGCGCTCTACAAACGCAAGGTCAAGGCGATGCGCGAGAAGATGCCCACGCTGCGTCACGTTCTCTTGGTGGCCGAAGACGGCGGCGTCACCAACGAGCCGGGCACGCTGGACCTGGCCACGCTGATGCGCGAGGCCTCCGATGGGTTCAGCACCGTGGCAACCAAACCCGAAGACCCGGCGCTGCTGCATTTCACCAGTGGTACCACCGGCACGCCCAAAGGCGCCATCCATGTACATGGTGCGGTGGTGACGCACCATGCCACTGGGCGCTATGCGCTTGATCTGCACCCGGACGACCGTTTCTGGTGCACTGCCGACCCGGGATGGGTCACTGGCACCTCCTACGGCATCATTGCGCCGCTACTGCACGGCGTGACCTCGCTAATCGACCGCGAGGAATTCGACGCCGAACGGTGGTACACGTTGCTGGAGCAGGAACGCATCACGGTGTGGTACACCGCGCCCACCGCCATCCGCATGCTGATGAAATCCGGCGCCGAACTGGCACAAAAGCACAGTTTTCCTGACTTGCGTTTTGTCGCCAGTGTCGGCGAGCCGCTGAACCCCGAAGCCGTGTGGTGGGGCAAGGAGGTGCTGGGCCTGCCGATTCATGACAACTGGTGGCAGACCGAGACCGGCGGCATCATGATCGCCAATACGCCGGCCTTCGATATCAAGCCCGGATCCATGGGACGGCCGCTGCCGGGCATTGAGGCCTGCATCGTCGAGCATCTTGAGGCCGAAGGCGAACCACCGCGGGTGCGCATGATCGACGCGCCTGATGTCGAGGGAGAACTGGCCCTGAAGGCCGGCTGGCCTTCGATGTTTCGCGGCTACCTGAACAACGAGGCACGCTACAAGAAGTGTTTTGCAGGAGAGTGGTACCTCACTGGCGATCTGGCGCGTTGCGATGCGGACGGCTACTACTGGTTTGTAGGGCGGACCGACGATGTCATCAAGTCGGCTGGCCACCTCATCGGCCCATTCGAGGTTGAGAGCGCCCTGATGGAGCATCCGGCGGTGGCAGAGGCCGGCGTGATCGGCAAGCCCGATCCGGTGGTGGGCGAGGTGGTCAAGGCTTTTGTGTCACTCAAGGATGGGTTTGCCCCCGACGAGGCACTGCGCCTGGATATCCTCGGTCATGCGCGCAAGCGTCTTGGCGCGGCGGTGGCGCCGAAGGAGATTGCTTTCCTGCCGGTGCTGCCGCGCACGCGCAGCGGCAAGATCATGCGCCGTCTGCTCAAGGCGCGCGAACTTGGCCTGCCAGAAGGTGACACCTCGACACTGGAGGGTGGGGCATGAGTGAAGTGAAGGTGCCCCATCCACCGAACGGCCCGGTACCCTGGGACAAGGCCCTGGCGCATACCATGCTGTCGAACATGCTGCGCATCCGCCGTATGGAAGAGAAGTGCGCCCAGCTTTATGGTGAGCAGAAGATTCGCGGTTTTTTGCACCTGTACATCGGTGAGGAGGCAGTGGCCACTGGCGCCCTGCACGCTTTGCAACCGGAGGACAACATCGTCGCGACCTACCGCGAGCATGGCCATGCGCTCTTGCGCGGCATGCGCATGGGCGTCATCATGGCCGAGATGTTTGGCAAGCAGGAGGGTTGTTCGCACGGGCGTGGCGGCTCTATGCACCTGTTTGACCACACCGCCCGTTTTTTTGGCGGGCAGGCGATCGTCGGTGGCGGCCTGCCTTTGGCTGCAGGTCTGGCGCTGGCCGACAAGATGGGCCAACGCCAGGCACTGACCGCTTGTTTCTTCGGCGAAGGTGCGATGGCCGAGGGTGCGTTTCACGAGGCCGTAAACCTCGCCGCGCTGTGGCAGCTGCCGGTTCTGTTTCTGTGCGAGAACAACCTGTATTCCATGGGCACGGCACTCGCCCGAGCCGAGTCGCAGACCGACTTGTGTGCCAAGGCCGCGTCCTACGGCGTGGCTACTGTGCGGGTCGATGGCATGGACGTGGTAGCCGTGTATGAAGCTGTGCAGCGCGCCGCGCAGCAGGTGCGCACCGGCGGTGCCCCGGTGTTTGTGGAACTGCAGACCTACCGCTTTCGAGCCCACTCCATGTTTGACCCGGATCTGTATCGCGACAAAAAGGAAGTGGAGGCCTGGAAGACGCGGGGGCCAATCCACACCTACACCGCACGCCTCAAGGCGCAAGGCAGTCTGTCGGAAGAAGAGTTTCTCGCGCTTGATGCCGCCGCGCAGGCCGAGGTCGATGCTGCCGTGGCGTTTGCCGAGGCCGGCACGTGGGAGCAGGTTGAAGATTTGCTGCGCGACGTGCACACGATTGAAGGAGCGCCTTGATGGGCCGGCGAATCAGCTATCGCGAAGCGCTGCGCGAAGCGCTGCGCGACGCCCTGCAGGCCGACCTCCGCGTCTTCCTGATGGGCGAGGATGTGGGCCGCTATGGCGGCACTTACGCGGTGTCCAAGGGCCTGCTGGACGAGTTCGGGCCCGAACGAATCCGCGACACGCCGTTGTCCGAACTGGGCTTTGTCGGCGCCGGCATCGGCGCGGCGCTCGGCGGCATGCGGCCGATCGTTGAAGTGATGACGGTTAACTTCAGCCTGCTCGCGCTCGACCCCATCGTCAACACCGCGGCCATGCTGCGCCACATGTCGGGCGGCCAGTTCTC
>JAABRC010000334.1 GCA_011391115.1 Candidatus Egaibacter danicus
GGGGGCGAGTTGCGCCAGCGCATTATCGATGGCGCCCGTGGTGGGGAGGACGGCAATTGCGTCCTGGATGACCAGAAGATCTGAGCCAATCGGCGCATTCACATCCAGGATGGGGGCGACTGCCAACGCGCCAGGCGCGGTGACCAGGGTCGACAAGGGCGCGATTCCGGTCAGCTGAATGTCAACGCTGCCATGGTCCCTCTGCAGGCCGGAAAACGTGTAGCGCGGACTATTGTTGATAACGGTTACCGGGGAGGCATCGCCAGACGGTGCTTCCACAATCCGGTAAGTGGTTCCTTCTGTCAGTGCGCCGGTGACGGTTGTAATCACGGTAACGCCATCGAGGGCCGCGTCACCGGTCGCGACAATCTTGCCGAACACAGCATCGCTGGCAAACGTGGTCGAAATTGTACCGCCGGGGCTAGTGGCTAACGCCCCATTGATGGCCAGGGTGTTCGCGCCAAGGTTGAACCCTAGCGCTTGCACTCTGCCGATCACCGAGGCATTGCCGCCGACCACGTTGATTTGCTTTAGTCCGATTGCGCCACCAATCCTTCCAGTCACGCTGCTGCCACCGTTGAGTGTCAAAGTACCCGTGTTGGCGCCGGCAGTGGTCGTGATGGCGCTCTCCATGTGCTGCCCAGCGCCAAGATTAATAAAGCCATCACCGGCAAAAATGGTGCTGGCCGCAGTAATGGCCGGATTGACGCTGCCATTGAAATTGACGGTTCCTGTCCCGCTGACATTGATCGTGGTTGCAAAAACATCCCCGTTGAAGTTCACCGTTGTCGCGTTAGCGCCGGCCTTGATGTCAAAGAACTTGATTGAGCTCGTACCCGTGTATCCCGTCACCGTCGAACTGCCCTGAAACAGGATACTGGCCGTATTGGTTAAGCCGCTTGTGATACCGCCGCCAGCGTCGTCAAGGCTATTGATGTTGATATTCGGGATGATGGTTAAGAGCTCACCCACCGTCGTATCGATGCCGTATGCCTGCCCCTCGTCATCTTCGGCTGCAACGCCGAAGGTATAGGGAAGCACCACTGATTGGCGGGCCGAACTGATTGGCGCCCAAGCCGCGATGACACCTGCCACAGCGGCGGTAATTAATTTAATTTTCATGAGAATCCCTAAACGTGATTAAAAGCCTTGGCTTTCATTTTTTTGATGCGAAGCGCAAGGAAGAAGGTGACCTGAACGAATGCCAGCTCCTCATTGGAGCTTCACGTCAGTTTGAAATGGGGCAAAAAGGTTGGCATCAGCTTTCTTTTCCTGCCTAGTGAACCGAATTTATTCGCAATGAGTAAATCTCTCTGTGCGCCAGCACACCAAACCTCGTGAAAGGGTTCATTTGTGTCTGGCCAGGGGTGGTTCATGCGGGCTGTAGATCAATAACAACACAGGTTTTGAGGGGGTATGGGCTCACGACTTGAAAGCACGCCGCTTCTGTGTCCACCTTTAAGCCATAGGCTTCAGGCACATCAGCTGGTCATGGGGCGCACGCGTTATGCGGCTAATTCAGGGTCGAGGCGCTCGGGCACGTGACCGAGTGGAGGCGCACTTGGGGACTCTCTGGCCACGAGGCAGCGGTGTCGCATCATGGATGGAGCAAAGGATCAAGCAGTTGAGTCTGCCAAAGGTGGAATGGGCAGGGGGTTGTAACCAGCAGGGAAACCGGAACTGAAACGGGTGACGGAAGGCGCGCGGCATCCCGCAAATTGCCACCTCCTTCTCGACCCGCCAGTTTGCAACCGCGATGGGCTGATTCTTTTGCTGTGTGCCGATACGCTCGGCGGATTTTCAACCGCGCGGATCAGCTATTTATGCGCGCTCGCGGGTCCGGTTTGCACTGGGACGGCATGGATCATTGCGTGCATACAGGACTATGGTCCGCGGGCGTTGGATGGGCCTAAAAGCAGTAGCAATCAGAACGCACTGCCAACTTGATTACCCGTATTCACTTGCCGCTTACTTTGAACTTCGGACGGGTGGGAGCAGGCGCTTATATTCGTCTTTAACCGCCGCATAGCACTCACACGCTCGCTGCTCAAGCTTGGGGCGATCCACCACTGTGATGCGACCGCGACCGCGTTCGATCAAGCCATCTTTTTGCAACTGCCCAACCGTTTGCGTCACGCTTTCCCGGCGTACACCCAACAGCCGCCCAATCATCTGTTGCGTGATCACCAATTCATTGCCATGCAATCTATCCATGCTCATTAACAGCCACCGGCACATTTGCTGGTCGAGCGAATGGTGTTGGTTGCACACTGCCGTTTGCGATGTCTGGCAAATCATTGCCTGCGTGAAAAGCAGTGCGAGGTGTTGGAGTTGGCCGCCTAGCGAGAATTCTCGCTTCATCACTTTTCGGCTGAGTCGATAAGCCTTGCCCGGGCTTTGCACTTCCGTGCTGCTCGGCATGCTCTCGCCCCCCATGAAAATGGAAATGCCGACCATTCCCTCGTCGCCCACCAGTGCGGTTTCGCTAAAGCTTCCGTCTTCGAGGGCATAAATGAGAGAAATAATGCCGCTGGTCGGAAAATGCAGGTAATTCACATGGTCACCCGACTCGGACATCGTCCATCCCAATGGCATGTCAACGAGTTCAAGATCGGGCAACAGGCGCTCGTAATCCTGCGCGGGCAGCGCTGCAAGGATGCAGTTTTGCTTGGGATCTGGGAGCGAGGTGTTGGCTGCTGCCTTTTTTGACATATCCGGTTTTTTCAAGTGTTAAGACCGTTGAATTGACGTGAGTTTTAGCTTGATTATGCATCGTTTGTTAATTTTAGCGCGCGCCACTTTGGCAAACCATCGGTGATGGCTGGTGCGCCGCGGGTGCGCAAAAACGTAGTGCCTTGGCGTAGAGCTAGAAAAATGACCGCTCAAGGCAGTGCCGTTGTGTGCGCCTCCGCATGCTCGCTCACATGACACACCATGCTGTTTGCCAGTTCCCGCTCGCCCACACCAGCACCTCGACCGCCTGTTCACGTCGTAGCAGCGCGGCCTCGTCCTCGCTGTGGCAGCGCACAACGACGTGGATGCGTGGGTTGAGGGTGCGCGCAATTTCGATCATTTTTCGGGTCTGGAAAGCGTCGGGTGTGGCGATGACCAGCATGTGCGCGCGTGCGACATGGGCCTGGATCAACACCGCCGGTCCGGACGCATCGCCCGCCACTTTACAGGATGCGTCAACGTCGATTTATCCGACGTGCTGGCGCTGACCTCGTGCGGGCGTTGGCCGGAATACTGGACGATTCGCAACGCGAGGCTAGAATAAAAGACAACTGTGTCCTGTGAGTATCCGCCATGACCTCCGAACTCCACCCGCAAGGGGTAGGCCGTGGTTCTAAAGAAGCTGTCCCAAGGGGTACACCTTCGGATAAAG
>JAABRC010000335.1 GCA_011391115.1 Candidatus Egaibacter danicus
CCTTGCCCGGCATGGTGCCCAGCACCAGCACACGGGCCTGTTCGTTGGCTATGGGTGGAAAGCTGATGCTATGCATTTGATAGCTAATAACGCATATTCCACGAGGGCTAAGGCCAGATTTAACGTATAAATTCAACCAAATCTGGCTCTGTGGCGTGTAATTTGTGCCCGCACCTGCGCCGGTGCCGTGCCGCCCAATGTGTTGCGGGCGTTCAGGCTGCCGCGCAGGCTTAAGGCATCGAACACGTCTTTTTCGATGCTGGCGTTGAACCCCTGCAGTACCGCCAGCGGCAGCTCCGACAAATCCACGTTGTGTGATTGCGCCGCCTTCACCGCATGCGCCACGGTCTCGTGCGCGTCGCGGAACGGCAGGCCTTTTTTCACCAGGTAGTCAGCTAGATCGGTGGCGGTGGCGTAGCCCTTCAGCGCGGCCTGCTCCATGGCTGGCGCGTTCACGGTGATGCCGCCTTCTTTGTTGCCGGTGGCTGCATTCAACTGGCCGCCCACCATTTCGGCAAAGATGCGCAGCGTGTCTTTCAGCGTATCCACGGTGTCAAACAGCGGCTCCTTGTCTTCCTGGTTGTCCTTGTTGTAGGCCAGCGGCTGACCCTTCATCAATGTGATCAGCCCCATCAGGTGGCCGACCACGCGGCCGGTCTTGCCACGGGCCAGTTCGGGCACGTCGGGGTTTTTCTTCTGCGGCATGATGGAACTGCCGGTGGTGAAGCGGTCTGCAATCTTCACGAAGCCAAAGTTCTGGCTCATCCACAAAATCAGCTCTTCGCTGAAGCGGCTGATGTGCACCATGCACAGCGAGGCGGCAGCGGTGAATTCGATGGCAAAGTCGCGGTCACTCACACCATCCAGACTGTTCTGGCACACCTGCGGCAGGCCTTTGTCGTCCACCATGCCCAGGGTTTTGGCGACGCGCTCGCGGTCCAGTGGGTAGGTGGTGCCGGCCAGCGCGGCAGACCCCAGCGGCAGACGGTTGGTGCGGCGGCGCACATCGGCCATGCGCTCGGCGTCACGCGCAAACATTTCCACATAGGCCAGCAGATGGTGACCAAAGCTCACCGGCTGCGCCACCTGCAGGTGCGTAAAGCCCGGCATGATGGTTTCCACGTGTTGATCGGCCACATCGACCAGCGCCTTTTGCAAATCGGTCAGCAGGCCGTTGATGAGGTCAATCTCCGAGCGCAGCCACAGCCGCACGTCGGTGGCCACCTGGTCGTTGCGCGAGCGGCCCGTGTGCAGTCGTTTGCCGGCATCGCCCACCAGTTGTGTCAGGCGGGCTTCGATGTTCAGGTGCACGTCTTCCAGGTCGAGCTTCCACTCAAACGCGCCCGACTCGATCTCGGCGGTGATGGTGGCCATGCCTTTTTGAATCGACGCGTGGTCGGCCGCGTTGATGATGCCCTGCGCGGCCAGCATTTCGGCGTGTGCCAGCGAGCCGGTGATATCAGCCAGCCACAGGCGCTTGTCAAAAAACACGCTGGCGGTGTAGCGCTTGACCAGATCACTCATGGGTTCCGAGAACAGTGCGGACCAGGCTTGTGATTTTTTGTCGAATTGGTTTTTGGACATGAAATGTGTTGCGAAATAGAGTGCGAATGGAGGCTGGGCAAAAGCGGCCGATACCCGATTATTCAATGAATACCGGGGGATCACCCATAATCGGGCGCCGTCCCCAAGGTTTGATCTACGATTGGCCCCATGAAAGACTCGAAAATTTTATCGGCATTCGCGGAGTTGGTGCCTGCGCAGGCGGCAGCCGTGAAAGCGCCGGTACTGGTCTTTGACGCCTGCCACGTGGGCGTGGTGCTGCGTGCGGTGCTGTTCGTGGAAGTGGTGGTGGCGGTAGGGGCCATGTTTGGCTCGAGTTCACCCGTAGAGTGGGTCACCCGCCTGTCACTCTTCACCGGGGGTGCCTTGCCGTCCACACTGGTCTGGTTGATAGCGGCTTGCAGCCTGAAACGGGTATTGGCGCGTGTTTCCACGGCAGTTCAATATGGGGTGGGCGTGATTCTGGGCGCATTGTCGGGGCTCTATGGTTGCGGGCTGTTGGCCTTGGTCGGGCTGGTGGGTAATGCACCCTGGGTGGCCAGCGCATTTTCGGGCGCCCTGTTGTCTGCTGCGCTGGTGGCGGCGCTGGTGTTGCGGGCCAGGGGCACCATACCCGCGGCCACTACCGCGCGTCTTTCCGAATTGCAAAGCCGCATTCGTCCTCACTTCCTGTTCAACACGCTCAACAGTGCCATTGCGCTGGTACGCGCCGAGCCGGCCAAGGCGGAAACCCTGCTGGAAGACCTGAGCGACCTGTTTCGCCACGCCTTGATGGAGCAGAGTGAATCGGTGACGCTGGAAGACGAAATTGTGCTGGCGCAGCGTTACCTGGCCATCGAGCAGGTGCGTTTTGGCGAGCGGCTTCAGGTGGAATGGTCGCTTGATCACAAGGCAGACAAAGCCCGGCTGCCTCCCCTGCTGTTGCAGCCTTTGGTGGAAAATGCGGTCAAACACGGTGTAGAGCCCAGTGCGACCGGCGCACTCATCAAAATCACGACACAGCGACGCAGTTCAACGGTTGTGATCAAGGTGACCAACACCGTGTCACCCGCCCAGGGGAAGCGCAGCACGCGTGGAACGGGTGTGGCGTTGAACAACGTGCGGGATCGCCTGAGCTTGCTGCATGACGTGCAGGGACAATTTCAGAGCGCTTTGAAAGATGGTGTGTTTCAGGCCCGAATAGAGGTGCCCCTATGACGCTGATGGCATTGATTGTGGATGACGAAGCGCTGGCCCGTTCGCGCCTGCGCACACTGCTGGGTGACTGCAAGGCACCGGGTGTGCGCGTTGGCGGGGAGGCTGGCAACGCGACCGAGGCGGTGGAGCTGCTTCGGCGTCAGCTCTTTGATGTGGCGCTGCTGGACATTCACATGCCCGGCGCCGATGGTCTGGCGCTGGCGCAAACCATTCGCACACTGGCCAGCCCACCGGCCGTGGTGTTTGTCACCGCCCATGCCGAGCATGCCGTGCACGCGTTTGAACTGGAAGCGGTGGATTACCTCACCAAGCCGGTACGCCTGGAGCGTCTGCAGGCTGCCCTTCAAAAAGTGGAGCGGATGATTGAGTCCACCCGGGGGCTGCAGCCGGAAGTTCCTGAAGAAGTGCTGATCATTCAGGAGCGCGGCCGCACCGAGCGGGTGCCGGTGAGCGAGGTGCTATACCTCAAGGCCGAGTTGAAATACATCACCGTACGCACGGCAGCTAAAAGCTACATCCTCGACGGCTCCTTGAGCGAGCTGGAAGAAAAATACGCAGCCGAGTTCATGCGCATCCACCGCAATGCACTGGTCGCCCGTCGCGCT
>JAABRC010000336.1 GCA_011391115.1 Candidatus Egaibacter danicus
CTCGGCCAGAATTGCCAGCGCGGCGCTTACCGCGCGGTCGGCTTGGTCCGCGCAGGGCAGCGGCGCCCCCCAGAAAGCCACCAAGCCATCACCCGTGTACTTGTCCAGCGTGCCGTGGCCGTTCAAAACCGGGCGAGTCAAACAGCCTAAAAAATCCTTGGTCAATTCTGCCGCTTCGTCCAGCGACAAAGATGACGTGGCGCGCGTGTAGCCTTCCATGTCGGCAATCAGCACGGTGACCTCGCGCAACATCGGCTTCAGGCTGTATTGCAGGTTGAGCCGCACAATTTCATCCAGAACGGGCTTTGCCACGTAATGTGACAAGGTGTTCAACACCTGTCTGGTTCTGCGCTGTGCTTGCCACCACTCATGGGGCACGGCTACCAATAGCAGAAAAAAATACGCCCAAAGCGGTGCAGTGACCGACCATTCAGCCTGCCGCGCCACACCGGCAAACGCGATACCAAGCCAACCCAGAACCAGCCCAATCAGCACCAAAATGCTGCCCCAAGCCGTCAGTCTGGCAATCCAGAAGACAGCCAGGGCAATACTCAGTGCACACCAGACCAGCAACCAGGGCCGCCCTGACCAGGGTGCCTGTAGCAGCCCCGCCTGCAGGTCGAGCAGGCCCGTCAAGCTGGCCGCATGTACCAAGACGCCGCTCCCCAGTGGCGTCAGGGGGGTGCTGACGCGGTCACCCAACCCCAAGGCCGATGAACCCACCAGCACGTAGCGCCCGGCAATCAGGTCACGCGGGGCGCTTTCGTTCAGAATGTCAGTGGCTGCAATCACCGTGTAGGCGGTTAAATCCCGTGTGTAGGGCACTCGCCACAGCCCATGGGCATCGCCTAAAGCAGCTTGTGGGACCTGCTCCGGTTGACCGCAAGCCAGCAAAGCACTGGCAAAGTGGGGGTAGTTTTTGCCCTCAAAATAAGTGTTGATTGGCGTACGCCGCAACACACCATCGGCATCGGGCTGGTAGCCAATGTTGCCCACGCAACGTGCCTTGGCCAGACCCGCATGGTTGGCCATGAAGCCTTCGGCGCGCACGCTTGCTGGTGCCTCAGGCCGGCTCGAACCCCCAGCCAAAGTGCCCACAAGGTTGGGTGGTTGGCGCGGCGTGTAATCAAAAATTTGTGCCAGAGTCAAAGGCGCATGTTCAGCCAGCGAGGTCAGCCGGGCATCTCCCTGCGCGTCACCCGGCTCGGGGAAAACAATGTCCAGGCCAACCGCGCGGGCAGCGTAACTGCTGAGCAGGATTTCTGCCAGATCCGCCACACGTTGCCGTGGCCAGGGCCAGGGGCCAAGCGCGAGCAGGCTGGCTTCGTTGATGTCAATGATGGTGAGACGATTTTCTTGACTGGGATCCGCCACGACCCGATGGAAAATATCGCGCAAGCCCTCGTCGATTCGCACAACCGTTCCAGGGCGCTGCCATTCGACATGCACGGCGATCAGGCAAGCCAGGCCAGCAATAACGACACGGTTGACCCAGGACGATCCAGGCTTGAACCCAAACTGTTTAAAAAAGGTGCGGGAGACCAAAGGCATGCGACTACAAGCTTTTCGCATGCTCCAAAACAGTGAGCGTCGATGCCGCGGTGTTTTCCCACGTGAAGTGGGCTGCATGCGCCCGGCCAAGCTGCGACAGCCGTTGGCGCAGCGCGGCATCCGACAATAAACTCAAAAGGGCAGCTTTGATGGCACTTACATCTGTGGCATCCACAAAGAGCGCAGCGTCACCCGCAATTTCAAGCGTGGCGCCCGTATTGCCGGTCAGTACGGGCACGCCCTGGCTCATGGCCTCCAACACGGGTAGTCCAAAGCCCTCATACAGTGACGGGTAGGCCAAAGCCATCGCGCCGGAGAAAAGCAGATTCAGGTCGTCATCTTCCAAAAATCCGGTAAAAACAACCGAAGCGTCTGCTTCAGAAAGATTGGAGATTACCTGGTCCATCATCCAGCCCCGCACGCCAACCACCACCAGTTTGATGCCCGACCGGTCGACCTGGTCTATGTCTCGCCAGGCTTCAATCAAGCGCATCAAATTTTTGCGTGGCTCAAGGGTTCCGAGGCAAATGACATAGCCTGTGCTGGCCTTCAGGATGTCGAAAACGGGCGCCGATCGTGTGCCAGTCAAGGTGCTCGGGAACGCTCTTGGCGCAAGCGGCGTGACTTCGGTCTTGCCCATGCTGTTTGGCAACAGGCGGTACAGGTCATTGCGCGTTGTTTCAGATATCGCAATCACCCGCCTGGCCTTCGTAACCGCCGCCGATATCATCAAGGGAAAGTAATAGCGCTTGAACGGCTCATGAACAGACGGAAAAAGTTGAAAAGTCATGTCATAGATGGTCACCGCCATCCGCTTGCGGCTGAGCAGCGGCAGCACAAAACCACAACCCCAATGCACAGCTATGCCCAGCCGCCACAGGTGCCACGGCAGAGCCAACTGCTGCCAGAGAACCCGCATCAAACGCGAATCGGGCGCATCAACAAACCTGAACCGATGATCGAGCCCAAGCGCGCGCAAATAGTCTGAAGTCTTGGGGCTGGCAAAGATATAAAAAACATGGCAAATATCCGGGCGTTGATTCCAAACCCGAAGAATCTCCGTCAGATAAACCGCAGTGCCGGTTTTGACCTCGCCCAGCCCTGTTGCATCAATGGATATTTTCAATTTAACTGACCTTTTACAGGGCACAAAGCCCGCGCCAACGTGAGCCCCTGTACATCCCAGCGCGGGACTTCCATGGCGTCCAACCCGTGCTGGCACCTTGGCATAGCCAGGACTTGGCGCAAACCCGCCTTGATGCCAGCCACGGTCGGTGTGATGTAGGTCACGTCCGGCCCACCTGCCTCCCGAGTCTCCGGCATGTCCGTTGCAAGCACATGGGCGCCACACAGGCGAGCCTCCAGTATCGGCAAACCAAACCCTTCGTAGATGGAGGGCATCAGCACGGCTTTGGCGCCGGTGTACAAAGCCGGCAACAAGGTGTCGGGTACATGGCCAGTGCAATGGATCGCTACCCCCTCTTCTTGCGCGGCAGCAACAGCAGCCCTGAGTGCTGCGTTATGCCACCCCGCCTGTCCGACCAGGACGAGGGAAAGACCGTCCAGCTCGCCTCCGCGATGCAGGGTCACAAAAGCGGCAATCAGTGTGGACAGGTTTTTTCTGGGCTCCAAAGTTGAAACCGACAGCAAGTACGGGCCCTGCAGTTTGAGGATGTCTCGCATCGCTGCAATCTCAGTGTCAGTGGCGGGCCGAAACGTCTCATCCACGCCTGGATAAACCACCAAGTCGGCTTGACGGTAGCCGAATTTACCCAGCCGCTCTGATGTGCCACGGGAAATGGCTGCCAGTACGT
>JAABRC010000337.1 GCA_011391115.1 Candidatus Egaibacter danicus
ACGCACTCGTCGGTTCGCACAGGGGTGTCAAGGTCGTCAACACAATGCCTTACTTGCGCGTCACGACTGACACGGCAGCGTTACCTGAAAACTGTCTGCCTTCGACAGTCGCATCGGTGTCGCCTTGGCCAGTGACATCCAGATCGCAAACGGCAGATGCGTGGCCACTCTCTTCGGTGCCAACCTTGCCACTTCGAGTTGGTTGTCATGCATGATCATCACGCCGCACTCATTGGGAATTTCATCTGGTTCAGCTATCGGCTTGCCCTTGGGTCCGCTTCCCAGAACATACCAACACTGACCACCCACATCAAGGTAAGCCTGACGCTTGTCGGCCCTTTTCAAGTCCCCAAGCAGATCAGCTCGACTGACCTTGATTTCGTGGACTACCGGCTCAAGGTAGTCTTGCCGTGAGCTGTTACGAATGGAGAACACATCAGGCTGACACAGCTTCCAGCGGGTGTCCTCATCCGACTCACCGGCCAACCTGGCCCGCAGGTTCAATCCTGTCCAGACCAACCGGCCATCACGCATCATGGACTCAGCCACCTTGGCCACCAATGCCTCATGCGCCGAGCGTGCCTGACGGTTGCCCTCAGTAGCCCCCGCCAGATGGGCAATGCCGGCGTCCGTGACGCGGATGAGCTCATGCCCGGTGGCACTGGTGATCCTCTCCAACAGACCCGCTGCGAGAAGGTCAACTTCCACGATGTCCTGGTAGGGCCAACCCGCCGACCGATACACCTCGCGCAGCCGCTGCGCATGGATACGTTTTAACCCGGGTAGTGAATCGCCCATGATCAAGCCCTCGCCACCGGCATGTCTTCCCAGCACGTCGTGTACCCCGGCGTCCGGCGCTCCTGCTTCATCGACCAAGCTCGTCTGTCCCCAGCCAGCCCGGCACTGGCCATGAGCACCGTGCCGCGCCCATAACGCTGATTCAGGGTGTCCAGCGTCGTCATAAGGCGCCCCCTGTCTTCCGGCGCATCGTCGTCCTGCAAGTCCAGTTCAATCTGCTGCACCGTGTCTGGCTGCAACTCCATCAGCATGATCCCCGCTTTGGCGTATTTGAAGCCGGGCTGAAAGATGCCACGCAGCCCAGCCAGGGCTGCCGTCACGATCACTGCCGTATCCGCACTGGGGCGGCGCAGTGGTATGGTGATCGACCGGCTGTACTGCGGGTCTTTTCTGAATGGGCTGGTGCGTATGAAGACCAGCACCTGTCCGGCCAGGCTTCTCTGCTTGCGAAGCTTTTGGGCTGCCCGGCTGGCAAACTCGGTGATGGCCTCATTCAAGTCCTTGAGCTCGGTCACCGCATGTCCGAACGAACGGGTGCAGGCAATCTGCTGCTTGGGCACCGGCGCATGGTCAAGGTCGATGCAGGGTGTGCCCTGAAGCTCCCGCACCGTGCGCTCCAGCATCACCGACCAACGGCTTTTCACCATCGCCGCGTCCAGCCGGGTCAGCTCCAGCACGTTGGTGATACCGCCCTCGTTGAGTTGTTTGCTGATCTGCCTGCCCACACCCCAGACTTCGTTGACCGGGGTGGCTGCCATGACGGCTTCAAGCGCTGCTGGCTCTAGCGCTGCCAGGTTGCAAACTTGCGCCAAGTGATCGGGGTAGCTGCCGGGTTTGCGTTCCGCGGTCTTGGCGACGTGATTGGCCAACTTGGCCAGGGTCTTGGTCGTGCCAATGCCGATACCGCACGGGATGCCGACCCATTGCAGAATGCGTGAGCGAATATTGTGGCTGCGCTCCACCAGATCACCACGCACACCAGTCAATTCGATGAATGACTCATCGATGGAATAAATCTCCTGCCTTGGACCCAGACCTGCTGCCAGGCTCATCATGCGGTCGCTCAGATCGCCGTACAAGGCAAAGTTCGCCGACAGGGCTACCAGGCCCTCGGATTCCGCCATGTGCTTGATCTGGAACCAGGGCGCACCCATCTTGATGCCCAGTGCCTTAGCTTCGTTGCTGCGGGCAATAGCGCAGCCGTCGTTGTTACTGAGCACGACCACGGGACAAGCGTTGAGGCAGGGCCGGAAGACCCGCTCGCAGCTCACATAGAAGTTATTCCCGTCAACCAGTGCGTACATGGTGAGCACCTCACCCTCACGTTCGGAACTGCTTGATGGCGGCGACCACCACACCCCAGATTTCCAGGGTCTGGCCATCTTTGGGGGTGATGTCGGGGAAGGTCTCATTGGCCGCCTTGAGCTTGATGCGATCCCCACGTCGGTACAGGGTCTTGCAGACAAACTCGCCATCAATGACGGCCACCACCACCTGGCCGGAGCGCGGTGTGATCGCTTTGTCCACCATCACCACGTCGCCGTCAAAGATGCCCACGCCGCGCATCGAGTCCCCCCGAATCTTGAGAAGGTAGGTTGCCTGCGGGTGCCGTATCAACTGCGCCATCAGGTCAACACGCTGGACCATGTGGTCGTCGGCAGGTGACGGAAATCCTGCCCGCACATGGAACGGTATGGCGTTGACCCAGGCGGGGCCTTGTGCCAGCAAGACAGGTGTGCTGGGGTCGATGGTTTGGGTTTTCATATTACTGTTTATTTAAACAGTGTAACCAAATCAACCGCATCGTTCAAACGGCACAAGAATGCCTAATGTTTAGGCATCACCCGCAAACCCAGCACTGGCGCCGCCTTCAAGAGTTGTTCAACAAGTTATCCACAGATTGAGTCACCGGGGATGGTGACAAGTTTGCTGGAGGCAAGAACGGCTGGCTGGAGGCGTCTGTGGAAAGCAGCATGGCGTTCATGCGAACCTCACAAGCCGATTTAGATCATACTCCGTAGCCGTATGTGAAAATTCATCAGCCTCGGGCAGGAAAACCTTTTCGCTCCTGTTTGTTTACTCGGGCAATATCTGCCGAACTCCCTGTGGCTGCTCCAAAGGCGTCAAAGGGATCGACGTGAAATTACCGATCAATTTCAGGCTCATTATTGATTGCCGAATTTTGGTAAGTTGGCACGTGGTCAGGATCGCCTGGTGCCTGCCCCAGCAGGCCGCGAACAGTTGCCAGCGCGGCGGGATAGTCGAACTCCGTCACTTGTCGTCCCAGTTTCATCGCCGTTGACCCGTGCGTTGCCAGCAAGAGTTGGCGGCAGCTCTCAAATAATTCGCCAGCCTCGGTATCGTCCCTGGCCAGCAGTGGCAACAGTTCCTCAAGTTGCTGCCGCGCCCGACCGGGATCAGGTGCTAGCGGACCGCCAGCGGCTGTCTCGGGCAACTGCGCAAGAACCGCATCCAGGGCAGTTTGTTCTGTTTGCAAGGTCGCCAGCAGGTCCGGCAGCTTGTTTGCCTCATTGGTACGCAGGCCATCTTCCAGCGCCACCGCG
>JAABRC010000338.1 GCA_011391115.1 Candidatus Egaibacter danicus
AACACCGAACGTGCGCTGATCCTGTATCTGATAGTGGCCTGGCGCATTGCGCGGCTAATGCGTCTGGGGCGCACATGCCCGGAAATGGATGCCGCACTGATGTTTGATCGCGACGAATGGCAAGCTGCCTACATCCTGAACAAGCAAAAATTGCCAGAAAAGCCACCGACGCTCAACGAGGTAGTGCGGCTGGTAGCCCGGCTGGGTGGTTTTTTGGCACGCAAGGGCGATGGTGAGCCGGGAGTGAAAACGATCTGGCTGGGGATGCAACGTGTCATCGATTTTGCGTCCGGAGTCAGGTATTCAAGAGGTCGTCGGGAGTTCGAGACTTGTGTGTAATGGTATGCTTTTGACCCCAGCCAGGTCGGCACTGGTCACATCAATAGCTGCCTGGTTTCCCCTTTGCAGTTGTTACCGGCTGTACAAAAGTGCGTAAATCTGGCGGAGTTTGAAGCCGGGAGGCGCGCAAAAGTAAAGGGGCCAACTGGCCCCTTTACTTTTGCCCAAGAGAGGACGATTCAATTCAAAACGGCACACCCTCGTCATCGTTGGAGCCATCAACCTCGAACTCAGTGATCCGGGTGGCTTTCCAATGCGCGTAAAGCTTGCCCTGATAGCGGCTGTGAATCACATGCAGCAAATCCTGTAGCAACTCAGCCACGGCCACCACCTGCTCAGTACTCCAGTCATCGTCAATGACCATAGGCAGACCTGATCGCAGTCCCGAGGGCAACTGCATATGTTTCATGATGTGCTTCATGATTTAACCTTCTTGCGTTTCGCAGCCAACTGTGCAGAGCGCTCCTGGGCCTCTTTGAGCCGGTACGACTCGCCCTCAATGGCGATGATCTCCGAGTGATGCAGCAGGCGATCAATCAAAGACACCACACAAGCCGCATTGGGAAACACCTCAGCCCAATCGGCAAACGCCTTATTGGTAGTGACGATGGTGCTCTTGGCCTCATAACGCCGGTTAACCAGCTCGAACAGCAAATCGGCATGCCGGTTTGAATACGACAAATAGCCAATCTCATCAATGACCAACAAGTCGGGGTTTGCGTAATGACGCAATCGTCTGCGCAGCGCTGCATCACTATCGAGCGCGGCCAAGTCCCCGAGCATCTCGCCGGCAGTGGTGAAACGCACCGTGTAACCCTGCACCAGCGCTTGATGCGCAAGATTCTTGGCCAGCATTGATTTGCCCACCCCGTTATTGCCACGCAACACCACGTTGGCACCCTGGGTGATGAACTCCAGTGTCATCAACGCCTCAATGGCCGCACGATCACACTGACGGGGCCAGGACCAATCAAAGTCAGCCAGCGCCTTGAAGCGCCCAATATGCGCTGCCCCGAGGCGGCGTTCAAGACTGCGCTGGGTACGCGCTTGCTCCTCCCAATCGATCAATTTGACAAGCCAGTCGGCCTGTGATATTTCTGACCAATGCTCAAGCACACCATGCAAGTGCAGATCTGCTGCACGCTGGCGCAAGCTGTCATTCTTTGGATTCATCGCTGTCGCTCCTTCTGGATTGAAGTGGGGGTTTGGCCAAGGGTGTGGGGAGGCTGGTCGCAGCGGTATTGGCCAGCGCTGGTGTTGCTGTTTGATGGCCTGCTCCCATGCTGGCAGGCGGCGTGCTGTTCAATTGGTCATAGCTGGCCAGCGGCTGGGCGTGGATCACCGTATCACGCAGGCGCACTTTCTCGCTCAACGGCACCGCCACGGGAGCCGGTGCCTGGCGTGCTTCGCGTTGAGCCTCCAGCGCCAGACGAACCGCATTGGGGTGGGGCACCTTGCGCGCCAATGCTGTCAACACCGCCGTCTGAACTTCGGATGCCCCATAGCGATCAACCAGGCGTAACAGCGCTTGCGTGATCGAACCCAGGTTCTCGCCTCTGGCACCGGCCTGGGCGAGCAGCTCTGCGCTGGCGGGTACAGCTTGGCTCAGGCGTCCCATGCCACGCTGGGCATGCGCGTGGGCTTTGCGCTCGACCAAATCTTTGATATGCGACTCAATTTCGATTTGTTGCCCTTTGTCGTATGAGCGTGCATGGCTGGCCACCACCACCTGGGCGTCGAGGATGCGCACCGTCTTGGCATCAGCCAACACCGTGAGCGCTTTGCGCACCTGGGTGTGGGGCACCGAATAATCATTGAGGTCAAAGCGTATATATGGAGTCTTGCCGACCTTGACCACCACACGCTCTTCTACCGGGTAAGGATTGGCTGGCAATGCCAGCAGCCGGGGCTTTTCCTGGACAAAGGCCTGTCCCACCGTCAAGGTCTTGTCCTGCGGGCACAAACGCTCGTCGGCTGGGCCACACGACCAGGCATCGGCCTGGGCGTTGAGGTCATCAAGGTCTGTGAATGTGCGCGCAGCAAAGAAGTTGTCGCGGATATACCGAATGGCCCGCTCAACCCGCCCCTTTTCATTGCCTCGGGCCACCGCCACCGGGCGGGGCTCGAAGTGGTAGTGAGCGGCAAACGCCAACAGTGTGGGCGAGAAACGAATGGCATCGCCCTGGCGCTCCAGCACGGCACTTTTGAGATTGTCATAGAGCAGCACTCTGGGCAAGCCGCCCCAGGCCTCAAAGGCTTGGACATGGGCACGCAGGAAACTCTCCATGCGGGCATCAAGCGAGAAGCGCAAAAAGATGCGCCGTGACCACGACAGCACCGCAACAAAGGCCATCAAAGGGCGCCTGGCCTGACCGATTTGCAGGTAACCAAAGTGACCCCAGTCAATCTGGCCTTGCTCCCCGACGAGGGTCACCAGGCGCAGATAAGCCTCTGGCAGCGGTCTGGGTCGATGATGGGAGATGAGGTGGCGAAAGTGGTCAGGGCCACCTTGGTAGCCCCGCTCTTTGACCATGGCGTACAAGCGACTGGCTCTGAGGTCGGGGAACTTCTTGAGTGTCTCCAGGATAAATGGCAGATAGGGGTCAATGTTGGAGCTGCGCACCACGCCTACGCGTGGCAGCCCCTCCTGGCGCAGGATGCGCTCGACGGTGCCATGGTGGACGTGCAATTGGGCAGCAATGGTGCCGGTGCGCCAACGCTCAACCAGGCGATAGCGCAATATGTTGGCGTGTAGTTCAGGGGTCACGGTCATGGTGGGGTCCTTGTCTGTCTGTGAAACGGGTGGGGCGACGCAAGCGACAGCGCAAAAAGTCAATTCGCACAAACTCAGGGCACTCGCAATGGCAGAAATGGCACCGCCAGAGCGACTTTGAGGCTTGCAAGGGTTGGCTTTGAGGGCTTTGCAGCGCTGTCGTCTCGCTCGGCAGTAGAGCAGCAGGGCTTGGGGGTGGGGAACCCTGATGCGTCACTTTTTCTGCAATAGGCTCTGACAGGCGA
>JAABRC010000339.1 GCA_011391115.1 Candidatus Egaibacter danicus
AGCCGCCGCGCAAAACGGCTGGCTGGACCACGATGCCGTGATGATGGAAAGCCTGCTGGCTTTCAAACGCGCCGGTGCCGATGGTGTGCTGACCTACTTTGCGCTGGATGCTGCGCGTCTGCTACAAACTTAATAGCTTCTTGCGCATATTCCATAAGATCTGGAGGCTTAAAAACCCTCAGAAATCGTATGATTTCAGGTCCGATTCCATTTGCGCGGTCGATTCAAAATGTATGCCTTGCCAGCCGCGCTTTTTTGCCGCTTCCACATTCGATTTCAGATCGTCAATGAACAAGGTGCGGCCGGGGTCGAGCAGATAACGGCTCTCAAGCAATTCGTAGATGGCGGGATCGGGTTTGATGAGTTTCACATCGCCTGAAAAGATCCCGCCGTCAAAATTCTTCAAGAAGGCGTGACGTTGCTCCAGCACCCGGGCGTACGGCATGGGCATGTTCGACAGGAAGTACAAGCGCAAATCGTCCTGCTGGCTTCGGCGATGTGTGAGCCGGTTCAGGACCGATACCGTCTCCTCCACCGGCGTCAGTCGCTCGCCGATGTGGGACACGAGGCCATGCAGTGGCGCGTGGGGCAGGTTCAGTCGCAACGAGGTGCGTTGCACCACGTCATCGATCTCCACGGTACCCCGATCAAAGCTGTGCCAGTCTTCGTGGCCAAAGATGGCGTGGGCGAGATGCCGGGCTTCCTCCGCAGTAGGCGTCAACTCGGGAAAGGTGGATGCCACCAGCTGGGCAGGCTGCCAGTTGAACAGAACAACACCAAAGTCGAATACAAGGTTCATGGTGTGACCAAGGATAGTGCTTTTCGCAGCCGGGTGCGCAAGCCGGCCGGAGATGTGCGCAGGACCTCCACGCGAGGTGTTGCATGCCACGCCGCACAGCGGGAAATGGTGCTGGCCACATCCGCAACGGAGTCGTCAGACAGCTTGACTGAAGGCTCCAGGTACAGCGCCTTCACCTCGAAGACTCCCAGCGCCCGATGCGCCTTGGCGTCCAGCCGGCCGATCAGCTGGCCGCGGTGCAGGATAGGCAGCACAAAGTAGCCGTGGGTACGCTTGGCCTCAGGCGTGTAGCACTCGATGCGGTAGTCAAAATCAAACATCGCAGAGGCCCGCTCCCGGTCCCAGACGATGGGATCGAACGGCGACAGAAGCGCGGTATGGGTTGCTTCCAGTTTCCCAGCCAGCGCTTTCTTCAGCAGGGATGCATTGGCTATGTGCACGTAGCCCGGTACCGGCCAGCCCTCAACGGCCACGCGCAACACGGTGCCCTGCTCTACCAGCGCGTCCAGATCGGCGTCCTTCAGGCGTGGCTTGATGCGAAAGTAGTCATGCACCCAGCGGGCCTGTGTCACGCCCAGCGCCTGAATGGATTTCTCGATGAACGTGGTGTGCACGTCGGTGGCACACGGCGCATCCATCTCGTGCAGACCAGGGCACACGCGATGTGCCAGGTCATACACACGGTGAAAATTTTCCCGCCGCGCAACCATCAAATCACCATTGGCAAACAGGGCTTCCAGCCAGAGTTTTTCGTCTTTCCAGCCCCACCAGCCACCGCTCTGACCGGTCTTGCGTTCAAAGTCCGATGACTTGACCGGGCCATTGATCTCAATGAAATTCAGCAGCTTGTCCAGATGGGCGCGCTGTCTGGCATGGCTTTCCTTGCCGCGCTTCAAACCCCAGTGGCTGCGGGCGTGCTGGTTGTAGCTGCGATGCAGCGCAATATCCTGCATGGGCGCGAAACAGGCCTCATGGGCCCAAGTCTCAAACAGATGGGCCTGCGCCAGCGCCTCGTCCAGCCATGTGGCGGGGTAATTCCCCAGACGTGAAAACAACACCAGATATGGACTGCGCGCCACCACGTGAATGGTGTCGATCTGCAGCAGCTGCATGCGATTGATGCAGCGGCGCAGGATCAGGCGTGTGGCAGCGCGGTCCGGCGGCGTCAGCAAGTCCTGCGCAGCCAGCTGCAGGCAGCGCGCCTGAGTCAGCGTCAGCTCATTCACGCCTGGCCCGGCGCTAGGCGCGCATGCGGCCCAGCAAGCCTGCGGTGGAACCATCCAGTCCGGTGGTATCACCGCTGTTCAGACGCGCTTCCACGTCTTTGGCCAGCACCTTGCCCAATTCCACGCCCCACTGGTCAAAGCTATTGATGCCCCACAGCGAGCCACTCACGAAGACGCGATGTTCCTGCAGCGCGATCAGCGCGCCCAGACTGGTAGGCGTCAGGTCATCCAGCAGCAAAAACGTGCTGGGCCGGTTACCTGAGAAGTTTTTATGGCCACCGGCATCGGCTTTGCCCTGCATCAGTGCCTGTGCCTGCGCCAACACGTTGGCCAGCAGCAGGGTGTGGTGGCCAGCCAGATCGTGCCGCGGCTTTTTCACCGCAACAAACTCCACCGGCACCACGTCGGTGCCCTGATGCAGCATCTGGAAATACGCATGCTGGCCGTTGGTGCCGGGCTCGCCCCACAACACGGGTGAGGTGCCAAACGGCAATGCAGCGCCTGTGGCATCGACCTGCTTGCCGTTGCTCTCCATCTCCAGCTGCTGCAGATACGCGGGCAGGCGGCGCAGGGCGCTGTGGTACGGCGCAATCGAGCGGCTGGTGAAGCCGTGGAAGTTGCGGTACCAGACGTCCAGCAAGCCCAGACGAACCGGCAGGTTGCTCTCCAGCGGGGCCGTGCGGAAGTGCTCATCCATGTCATGCGCACCAGCCAGGAACTCGCGAAAACCTGGCTCGCCAATGGCAATGGCCAGCGGCAGCCCGATGGCTGACCAGAGCGAATAACGCCCGCCCACCCAATCCCAGAAACCAAATGTGGTGGTAATGCCAAAGGCATTGGCGGCAGCCACGTTGGTGGTCAGCGCCGCGAAGTGCCGCGCAATGTCGGTGCCACCATTTGCCGCAAACCATGCTTTGGCAGATGCCGCATTGGTCATGGTCTCGATGGTCGTGAAAGTCTTGCTGGCAATCAGAAACAGCGTACTCTCAGGCTTCAAGCGCTTGAGCGTGGCAGCCAGCTCATGGCCGTCCACGTTTGACACGAAATGAAAACGCTTGCCAGGAATCACAAATTCATCCAGCGCCACGACCGCCATCTGCGGGCCCAGGTCCGAGCCGCCGATGCCGATGTTCACGACATCGGTGATGGCTGCGTCTGCACGCACTGTTTGCGCATAGGCCAGCATGGCATCCAGTGTGGCATGCACATCAGATAGCTCTTTTGCTACATTTTTAATAGCTGTTCGCGCACTGTTGACGGGGGCTAAGGGTGGATTTCTCAGCAACCAGTGCATCACGGCCCGCTGCTCGGTGATGTTGATCGCCTCGCC
>JAABRC010000340.1 GCA_011391115.1 Candidatus Egaibacter danicus
GTCACCCGCCTTGACTCGTACCTGTTCATTTGCACCGATATGTTTGCTGTCCTTGCGGCCACGAAGGGTCAAGGCAATGGCTGCGATGATGGCGACCAGCAAGATAACGGCAGCGATCTGCACCGGGAAAACATACTCTGAGTAAAGCAGTTTGCCCAACTCGCGCGTATTGGAAACCTGTTCAGCAACAACCCCCACTACTGCGGTACTCTTAGGCTCTCCAACCAGTCGAAACCCCCCCATCAGCACGGCCGCCATTTCGAGGGCGATCAATGCGCCAATCATGCCCGCTAGTGGAAAGTGCCGCCAGAATCCTTGCCGGACACTGTCAATATTGATGTCAAGCATCATCACGACGAACAAGAACAGAACCATGACTGCGCCAACATAGACCAGAACCAGCGTAATAGCCAGAAACTCTGCCTTGAGCAGCATCCAGATCATCGCAGCCTGGAAAAAGGCCAGCACTAAATAGAGCGCTGCGTGAACCGGGTTGCGGGCGGTGATAACCCGAAACGCGGCAAAAAGCAGCAACGCAGAAAATACGTAAAAGAGACCGGCTTTGACATCCATGACTTGAGGTTCTTTCTTGAGCCGTTACCGGTATTTGGCGTCCGCAGCTCTGGCCGCGGCAATTTCGCTTTCATACCGATCACCTACAGCCAACAACATTTCCTTGGTGAAATACAGGTCGCCTCGCTTCTCGCCGTGATATTCAAGAATGTGGCTCTCAACTATGGAATCCACCGGACAGCTTTCTTCACAGAATCCGCAGAAGATGCACTTGGTCAAGTCAATGTCGTAGCGGTTCGTCCGACGTGATCCATCTTCACGCACCTCGGATTCAATCGTTATCGCCATGGCGGGGCAAACGGCTTCGCACAGTTTGCAGGCAATGCATCGCTCTTCACCGTTTTCATAACGGCGCAAGGCGTGCAGTCCGCGAAACCTTGGAGACAAAGGTGTTTTTTCCTCAGGGAACTGGATAGTCACCTTGCGGCGAAAGGCATAACGCCCCGTCAGGGCAAGCCCCTTGAGCAGTTCCAGCAGCATAAAGCTGGAGAGGAAGTCCTTGACAGAAAAACTCGACGGATTGGCGACTGGAGCAACGTTAGACATGATCAACTCCTGCTACATCCAGATATTGAAAGAAGTCTGCATCCAGGCACCAACGACAACCAGCCACACAAGTGTCACAGGTATGAAGATTTTCCAGCCCAAACGCATGATCTGGTCATAGCGAAACCGCGGAAAGGTTGCACGGACCCAGATAAACAGGCTGACAACAGCACATGTTTTTACCCCCAGCCAGATCCAGCCTGGAATCCAGTTGAATAGCGCGCTATCTATAGGGGATATCCACCCCCCCAGAAACATGATGGCAGCCAGAATGGACACAAGCCACATGTTGGCGTATTCAGCAAGATAGAACATGGCATACGACATACCCGAATACTCGACCATGTGTCCGGCCACAATTTCGGCTTCACCTTCCACCACGTCAAAGGGATGCCGATTGGTTTCGGCCAAACCGGCAATGACGTACACCACAAAAATGGGTAGCAACGGCAACCAGTTCCACGACAGGAAATTCAAGCCCATGTGAGCAAAGTAACCCTTACCCTGCCCTGTAACGATATCCGTCATATTCATGCTGGCCGACACCATCAGTACCACCACCAGACAGAACCCCATGGCGATTTCGTAGCTCACCATCTGTGCAGATGCGCGCATCGCACCCAGAAAGGAGTACTTCGAATTTGACGCCCAGCCCGCAATCACGACACCGTAGACCTCCATCGATGTGATCGCCATGACAAATAAAAGGCCAGCATTGATATTGGCCAAGGCGATATCGGGACCAAATGGAATGACAGCCCACGCTGCCATTGCCGGCATGATGGTCAATATAGGACCGATGAAAAACAGCCCCTTGCTGGCCGCCGTCGGCACAAGTATTTCCTTGGTCAACAGCTTCAACGCGTCAGCAATTGGCTGGAGCAATCCCAATGGGCCTACCCGATTCGGGCCTATACGAACCTGCATCCAGCCCAGCAGCTTGCGCTCCCAAAGCGTCAGGTAGGCAACCGCACCCATAAGAGGCAGCACAACGGCCACGATCTTGACCAGCGTCCAGATGATCGGCCAAGCAACAGTTGTCCACCACGAGGCTGAAATCAGGCTCAACCCACCGCCATACAGAGTGTCGATCATGCCAGCGCCTCCTGAACCGACTGATGGTGAACCCCGGCTGCGCGGGCATCCACCGTCAGTTGAAGCGACGATGCCCGCCTCACGATGCCATCAAGCTGATAGATGCTGGCCACGACTGGCTCCCTTGCCTCAGGTCCAAGATCGATGGCTGCCCCCGTTTCATTGCCAAGAAGCGATGCCTGAACCTGCGAACCTCCGTCCGAAAGGGCGCCACTGATCTGATCGAGCACATCCTTGGTAGATTCAAATTCGAACCCTTGAAGGCCCAGCAAATTGGCGAGGACGCGCAGCACCTTCCACGCCGGACGGGTTTCACCCATCGGTTTGACCACAGCATGAAAGCTTTGCACGCGCCCCTCTGCATTGATAAAGGTGCCGGATGTTTCAGTAAAGGGTGAAATCGGCAGCACGACATCACTGAACGCCATGTTCGCCTTGAAAGGACTCAGACTGACAACCATCTGCGACTGACCCGCCGAACGGGCCGAGGTGGCACCGCCAGCCGCGTCGAACAAGGGTTCAGTATTCAAAAGGAGAAGGACCTTCAGGCCACCAGCCAACATGTCACCAGCATGCTTGCCACCTGTTCCAGGCCGCGCGTTTGCCACCTGAGCCCCAACCGTGTTGGCCGCTTCAGTCAGGTACCCCACGCTAGCCCCAGTCTGCTTGCCTATCCAGTTAGCCAGCGCCAGGAGGCTGGATGCCTTTCCATGGTGGGCAGCGGCATTTCCCAGCAAGATGGCTTTTCGCTCTCCGCCCAAAAGAGACTTCGCTATGGCTTGAGCCGCTTCTGTTGCCTGCCCTGCCGCCGGAGGCGTGACGCCTTTTTCAGCGGCTACCGCCGCCGCGACGTCAGCCAATGCCTGTGCCCAGCCAGCAGAACTCGTCACCATGCTGTTGGCGATGGGCAGAGCCCAGTCGCAGGCTTCAGAATTAATAGCACTTACCGCACAGCCGACGCGGGCTGCCTGCCGGATTCGTTGTGCAAACAGCGGGTGATCCTTGCGCAGATTCGACCCAACCACCAGAACGCGCTGCAATTGTGACAACGACGCGATCGGCCTACCAAGGTAACGCACACCTTCTGCAGCCGGAAACTCTGCGTGACGCAAGCGATAGTCAATGTTTTCATT
>JAABRC010000341.1 GCA_011391115.1 Candidatus Egaibacter danicus
GGAACCATCCCGGCCACAGAGCCGACGCAAGCCACCAAATCGGCGCTCGAAATCAGGTGTCATGACAAGAACACGGGCTCGCTCGGCAAACTCACTCACGCTCCAGCAACCAGAGTTGAAACCGCACGCCAGCAATGGCACCCAACACGATGCCCACCACCGCGATGGCGCTGGTGAGACTCAGGGTGGACAGCCCGGAAAGACCCTGGCCCACGGTGCACCCCAAAGCGGTCACGCCGCCAACCCCCATGCAGAACGCACCACCCATGTGCAGCGCGGTGTCTTGCGTGCTGCGAAAACCTTCCCAGCGGAAACTGCCGCCCAGGATGGCCTGACCAAATGCACCGACCACCACACCCGCCACAGTGACCACACCCAGCGTCAATACGTTGGACTTGTCACTGAACAGAATCAGCCAATCCAGGGTGTAGGCCATGGGTGCCGTGAAGGTCAGGGACTCCATGCGCCCGGTGTTGGTGGCCAGGTACAGCGATTCCAGCGTTTCTGGATGCTCGGCAACAAAGGCCATGTGCCCGCTGACCCACCACATCGCAGCAATCACAAGCCCCAGACCCACCCCACCAAGCAGGTGGTTGGCGCTGCGGAAATCTTCGTCCATCAAGGCCCAAAGTACCAGAGCACCTCCAACGGTCAATGCGGCCAACAAGCCTGCCGTGCCAGAGGCCAAGCCAAGTGCAGACGCCATCCACATCGGCAACGTGCCACCAGCGGCGATGTCAAAAGCCACCAGGTCAACGGTGTTGACCCGCAGCACCGCGAGCACGCCGCGCAGCGTGGCGTATGCGGCAAAACCCATGACGAAAAACACCACCAGCGACTTCAGACTGCCCGCTCCGATGCGCACCAGCGTCTTGCTTCCACATCCCGAAGCCAGCACCATGCCAAAACCAAAAAGGGTTCCCCCCACGACGGCGGACAGCCAGATGATGCGGCCAGAGCCATAGATGGTCTGGCTGGTGTCGATCCATCCCATCCAACCCATCACATAAAAGCCCATCATGGCGACCCCAACGGCCATGCCCCACATGCGCATGCGCGTCCATGACCCCATGTTGATGATGTCGCTGATGGCACCCATGGTGCAGAACTGGGTGCGTTGGGCAATAAAACCAAACACCACCGAAACCGCGAAGGCGGCCCAGAGCACTTGGGTATGCAGGGTTTGAATATCGGCGATGTCCATCATGGCCGACATTGTAGGAGGAGCCCTCCGGTCATCGGGACCGGAAGGCTATCTCAATGGATCCGAAGCGCTCAACGCAGGCGTGCGAGGCGCTCTCGGCCGGCCGCTGCGGCTTCGGACCGGGGATGAACCTTGATCAGGTTTTCCAGCGTGCGCCGTGCGGCTTTGCTGTCCTTGAGTTCAATCTGGCTGTTGGCCATGGCCAGCAGGGCTTCGGGTGTGCGTGAGTGGTCCGGGAACTGGGTCACCAGGCGGCGATGGCTCTCGATCGACTCTTTATAAGCCCGATTGGCGTACTGGGCATTGCCCAGCCAGTACAGCACCGAAGGCGTGTAGCCGCTGTCGGGGTAACGGCGCAGCAAACCAGCATACCCTGCCGCCGCGGGCCCAAACTCTGAACGACGCAACAACTCCATGCTCGCATCAAAGTCGCGCTTCTCTTCCGGCGATGCCGTGAACTCACGACCATCCAGCGACACGGGCACTGGCTCAACTTGGCGCAATCGAGCGTCCACGCCGGCCTGCGCGTCCTTCTGCTGACGTTGAAGTTCGGACACTTCGCGCGCCATCTGCTCGTTCTGCCCACGCAGACGCGCAATCTCGCCACGCAATTGTTCGTTCTGATTGGCCAGTTCCAGCAGACTGCGCTGGGTGGTGGCCTGGCTGTCCTTCACCTCTTGAGCCATGCGGGACAGGGTGCTGTCGGTCGCCTGGCGATGGGTATCAAACTTGTTACGCAACTCGATGATGGCTTTGCGTGCCTCATCGTCATCAAACAAGGCGTGTGCCTGCAAAGGCCACAGGCAGCTGACCAGCAGTGCCGCTGCGCTGAGGCGTGAAAGAACAAGACGGTTCATCAGAATGATGGGCTCAACGGTAGGTCAGTTCCACCCGGCGGTTCTTGGCGTAGGAGGCCTCATCCATGCCCATTGCCGCGGGCTTTTCTTCACCGAAACTCACCGGCTCCATCTGCGACTCGCTCACGCCCATCAGGGACAGCGAGCGACGCACGGCTTCAGCCCGCTTCTGACCCAATGCGAGGTTGTACTCACGCCCGCCACGCTCGTCGGTGTGACCTTCGAGGGCGAGCTTGCGACCATTGTTGGCCTTCAGATAGCGGGCGTTGGCTTCCAGCGTGGCAGCGTACTCGGCGCGCACCTCGAAACTGTCGTAGTCAAAGTACACCACGCGAGCCATGGCTTCCGGTTGCTGCGTGTTCATGCCCGGCACCTCCACGCCCGACACGCCGCGAGGATCCACGCCGCTGCCCGTGCCACCGGCACCAGCCTGCCCGGCTGCGCCGCCAGTGCGGTCTTCAACCGGAACATCGTCGAGTTTGACGCTGGAACCACAGGCTGTCAGTGAGGCCACCAGCAGCAGGCCTGCGAAACGGGTCATCCACACGCGGTTGGCGCCATTGGCGGTCGAGGAAGCCGGTTTGAAAATGTTGGTCATGGGTGTATCCCTTTCTGGAGAATTTTGAGTGAATGGAAGGAAGGCGGATCTGCAGGCGTGTGCCGTCAGCGAGCGAACGGACCCCATTCGGGCTCCCGAATGTCGCCCCCTGCACTGGCCAGGCGGGTCTTGATCCGGCCATCCACCGTGCTGGTCATGAGCGCCTCCTGGCCGCGGTCGCGGGTGGCGTAAATGATCAGGCGGCTGTTGGGGGAAAAGCTGGGGCTTTCGTCGGCGCTGGTTTCGCTCAGTGCCGTGACGTTGCCCGATGCCAGTTCCATGACGTGCAAGCGAAATGCGCCGCCGACACGAGAGATGAAGGCCAGCCAGCGTCCGTCAGGGCTGGGCGCAGGCGAAATGTTGTAATTTCCCGTGAACGTCACACGCTGCGGGTTCGAACCCTGCACGCCCATGCGGTAGATCTGCGGCGACCCCCCGCGGTCACTGACGAAAAACAGGCTGTTGCCGTCGGCGCTGAACACGGGCTCTGTATCAATGCTGCTTGACTGCGTCAGGCGTCGCGGAGCGCTGCCATTGGCGTCCATCGCATAGATTTGAGCGTTGCCGGAAATCGACAGGGTTGCCACCAACTGGCGGCCGTCGGGCGACCACGTCGGGGCACTGTTCGACCCCCGGAAATTGGCGAGCAAGCGACGCTTGCCGGTGGCCACATCGTGTGAGTAAATC